>CAZIBT010000082.1:0-4500 GCA_964537435.1 uncultured Nautiliales bacterium
TGAATATATAGATAAACAATATTTTGATATTGTAAGTTTATTTGCTGTTTATTTGTTTTTTTACATATATTTAATGAAATTTATAGAGGCTAATTTTGATTTCATTTATTTAATATATAATTTTTCGTTTGATTTATTAATTATTAGGATATTTAAGTGCGAACCAGATTTGTATTATTTGTGATTTTTTTATTGTTTTTAGTCTTAATCTTTAGGGTGTATGATTTAAGTGTGCTTTCTTTTACCAAATATAATACTCTTTCTAAAGAAAATTATATCAAAAAGATACCCATTGCTCCTGTTAGAGGTATTATTTTTGATAGAAACAATATTCCCATTGCAATGAATGAACTTAGGTTTAATTTGGCATTAAAAGCTCATTTAAAAGATAAAGAGTTAAATAATACAATTAATGACATTGCAGAAGTTATAGATATTAATAAAAGCAAAATATACTCAATCTATAAAAAATACGATTCACCTTATAATAATAAAGATATTCCAGTTATTATGTATTTAACAAAAAATGAAGTATATAAAATTGAGCCCATTTTATCTTTAAATCCTAATATTTCATTTGATATCACATATATGAGATATTATCCTTATAAGATTTTTCTTTCAAATATTTTGGGTTATGTTTCAAGAGCTAATGTTAATGATTTAAAAAGAAATCCTATTATAGAATATACTCAAGTTTCTGGGAAAAGAGGTATTGAAAAATTTTATGATAATATCCTTCAAGGTAATTTAGGATATAAAAAAGTCTTGGTGAATGCAAGAAACAGAATATTAAAAGTATTAAAAATTGTGCCTCCTAAAACACATAAAATCATATTGACAATAGATAAAAATTTACAAAAAGATATATATAATATGATGATAAAAGAAAAAAAAAGAGGTGCAGTAGTTGTAATGAGAACAAATGGTGAAATTTTAGCACTAGTTTCAGTGCCTTCATATGATAATAATTTGTTTGTAAAAGGAATAAGTTATAAGGAGTGGGATGAATTATCGCATAATATTTATAACCCTTTGCTTAATAAACCTGTTAGCGGATTATACCCGCCAGGCTCTACTGTTAAACCAGCGGAAGCCCTTGGCGCAATAGCTAGTGGAAAATGGAATCCTTGGAAAAAAATAGAGTGTCCGGGATTTTTGGAAATCGGAAATAGAAAATTTAGAGATTGGGATCCATGGGGACACGGGAAAACGAATATTATTAAAGCTATAAAAGAGAGTGTTGATACATATTTTTATCAAGTTGGATTAAAATTGGGTATTAATTATTTATCAAAAATATTTAAACAAATGGGGTTTGGAAAAAAAACAGGAATAGATTTGCCTAATGAAAAAAGCGGAATTGTTCCTAATAAAATATGGAAAGCAAAAAAATATCATCAACCTTGGTTTTTAGGTGAAACTTTGAATGTTTCAATAGGACAAGGTTATTTTTTAGTAACACCTATTCAAGTGGCTGTTGATACGGCTCTTATTGCTAGTGGAAAACTTCCTAAACCTTTTGTTGTTAAACAAATAGATAATAATATTACAAAGCCTTTATTAAAAGATGTGTTAAATAAAAAAGAAAAAAAGGCTTTGTGGATTGTTAGAAAAGGAATGTGGGAAGTTTGTAACGCTCCAGGAGGAACAGCTACAAGACATATTCATACAAAAATAGTAATTGCCGGAAAAACAGGAACGGCACAGGTTTATTCAATGCCTCAAATAGTAAAAAAAAGAAAAAAAGAAGATGAAGTTGCATATTTTCGTCGCTCTCATGCTTGGCTTACAACATTCGGACCTTACAAGCATCCCCAATTTGTTGTAACGGTTTTAATTGAACACGGAGGACATGGCGGAAGCGCCGCAGGAGATATTGTGAGTTTTATTTATAATTATTTAGTTAATAAAGGATATATAAAAACTTATTGACAAGCAGGTTTTAGCCCTAATTTACAAGCTTTGTTTTTATAAATGATATTTTTAGTCAATTGATAGTATGAAAAACATCCCCAAGCATTTTTTTCTTTTTTACAAGCAAGTTTAAAATATTTTTCAGCTTTTGAATAATTTTTTGCTAACAGTGCATATAAACCTGCATTATAATAATTCGCAAATACAAAAATAGGTAGGATAAATAATAATTTTTTCATTGTTAACTCCTTATATTATATATTTTTGAATTTCTTTTTTTTCTATTTTGTGTCCAGTTAATTTTTTATTGTATATTATTATATCACCTTTGTCAAATTTCGTATAACTTATCATAAAATCAGCTGCTTTTTGTTTTATATTTTCGGGTGCGTTTTTTTGGATAAGTCCCACAGGCCCCGGGAAATTATCAGGAAACATTTTTAAAAACTTATCCCCTTTGTAATTTTTTAAAACAGGATTTTCTTCTGCTTTTCTGGAAATTATAATTTTAAATCCTTCATAATTTATATGTCTTCCAACTTTTAAAATATCTATTTCATCTTTTGTAAGTTTTAAATGTTTTGAATAATCTTTTAATCTTTTAGCAAAATTAATATCTGTTAAAAGACATCCGCTTGCGGGGGATTCGTAATTGGAGAGTGAAAATTTTTTTGCAAGTTCCATTTGCCTTTTTCTGTCTCTGCCTCTAATGTCAAGCAATTTTTCTCTATCAACCCATCCTTTTGTTTCAGGTAAAGTCGGAGGCAAAAGTTTTGCACTTAAAGGTCTTAATATAATATCTTTTGCATTAGAGAGTTTATTTACGCATCTCATAGCTTCAATTCTTTGACTCATAGGTCTTTGCCCTACAACTTCTCCACTTATTAGAAATTTTGCACCTATTTTTTCCATTAATTCTTTAGCTTTTTTTATCATAAAGGCATGACAATCGATACAAGGATTAAAATTTTTGCCATATCCATAAACAGGATTAAACAGAATATTTTCAATATATTCATCTCTTGCATCTATTATATGAAGTTTAATGCCAAATTCATTTGCTTTTTGTTTTAAATACTTAATTTTTTCTTTATTTGATTCAAATCCAAGATTTATAAAAGCTGCTTCAATTTCAATATTTTGTTCTTGTATTAATTTTATGGCCAGAATACTATCAAGCCCACCGCTAAAGAGTGCCACCGCTTTCAACAAGTTCTCCTTTTTTAAGTCTTAAAAGTTTTAAATTAAGATTTTTTAGTATATGCATCTTTTCATTTATATTTAGTTTATTATTTAATTTAATCTGAGTTATTTTTTCCTGATAGTATGGAATTAATATTTTTCTTATTTGATTTTTTAATGTTTTTAAATCATGTATTTTTATATCATCTCTTAGAATTAATTCCAATAATTTAGGATTATCAAAATGTTCTTTATAAATTTCGCTCAATTCATAAGAATGTGTTTTGAACATTTCTGGTAATAGGTATTCAACTATTTCATCCATAATTTCTGGGTTTTCATAAAGAGTTTTTATAATACTAGCTTCTGCTATATCTATTTTTTTGTTTAGATTTATATTTTGGGAAAAATTTCTAGTTTTGATTTTTAAGTAATTAGGGCTGATTTGTAAAAATCTTGCTGCTTTGTTTGCAAAATCATCTTTTAAAAGTTCGGGCAGAGTATTTATATATGATTTTATTTCCTCTATTGCCAATTTTTTACTGACAGGGTTTTTTAAATCATATTTTTTTAAGGTGTATTCAATAATAAAATTTGAAAAATTTATTTTTTTATTTAAAATTTCATCTATATTTTTATTTTTTTTAACGGCATCTGCCGGATCTTCTCCTTCATCAAAAAGCACAACGCCCCCTTCAAAATATTCTTTGTATAAAAGTTTGCTAGCTTTAAGTGCTGCATTTATTCCAGCATTATCGCTGTCGTATGCTATGGTAATGTGTGGTTTTAGCTTTTGCAAAATTGGAAGATGTTCATTTGTAAGGGCTGTTCCTAATGTGGCAACAGCATTCTCAATTCCTGCTTGGTGGAGCATTATTACATCCATATATCCTTCAACTATAATGATTTTTTTACTTCTTAAAATATGCTCTCTTGCGAAATTAAATCCGTAAAATGTTTTGGATTTATTAAATATTTTTGTATTTGTAAAATTTATATATTTTGCAGGGTGGTTTGAAATAGTTCTTCCCCCAAAAGCTATTATTTTTCCACTTTGCGAAAAAATAGGGAATGTTATTCTCTCTATTAATCTTGGGTATTCACCACTTTCATTTAAAACTCCAAGGGTAATTAAATCTTTTTTGTTTAAATTT
This sequence comes from uncultured Nautiliales bacterium, assembly GCA_964537435.1. Classification (GTDB taxonomy): domain Bacteria; phylum Campylobacterota; class Campylobacteria; order Campylobacterales; family Nautiliaceae; genus JALTBU01. The sequence goes on from CAZIBT010000082.1 coordinate 4,254, forward strand.
GCATTTTTAAAAAATTCAATCTGCTCGAAGCTACTTGGAGCATAACCTAATTGGAATTTTTCTATTGTGGAATCGAATAATCCTCTTTCTTTGAGATAATTTAATGCTATTTGATTTTTATATAATGTTGATATATAAAAAGAATTTATTTTTTCAAGTAAATCAATATGAATAAAATTATTTGAAGAAGTATATTCAAGTTTGAAATTATATATATTTGCAAGTTTTTCAATAGCCTCTGGATAAG
>CAZIBT010000083.1:0-4444 GCA_964537435.1 uncultured Nautiliales bacterium
ATATAACTCTCTTACTTTAAGATATTGTTTTTTGGCCTCTTTTTTTAGAGATTCTGGTATTAATAAAGAGGGGGTTAATGTTTTATATTCATCAAGCAAAATTTCTAGCATCATTTTTATCCTTAGCTTATCTTTATCGGTTATGGTTTTTTTATTTGCAATTTTTTCAATTATTTTAAAATATGCATTTGCATCATCTATAAAATGTTTCCACTCTTTTGCAATTTTAGCTTGTGTTTTTATTGTAAATGCCATTTTGTTATAAGGATCTAATATATATGCTTTTTTTGCCAGTTTATACGCTTTTTTATATTCCCCTATTTCAAAATAATATCTTGATTCAATCGATAACCTGTAAGATGTATTAAAACTATAATATGCAACTACTGAAATAAAAATTAATACTAGAAAAACAATTATTTTTTTTATATTACTTTTCCTTTTAATGTGTGTTTATTTGTTTCAAGAATTTTTACATTTACTATTTTACCAAGAATTTTTTCATTTTCATCAAATTTTACAGTAAAAAAATTATCACTTTTACCAATTCCCGCTTCTTCAACTAAAACTTTATAAATTTTTCCTATTTGTTTTTTGCTTATTTCATCCAGTATTTCACCATGAAGTTTTTGTAATTTATGAAGTCTTTTTTTTGCAATATCTTTTGGAACTTTGTTTGTAAAATTAGCTGCTTGTGTTAAAGGTCTTGGAGAATATACAAATGAAAAAATCTGCTCAAATTTGACTTTTTCCACAACTTCCAATGTTTCATTAAAATCTTTTTCACTCTCTCCTGGGAAACCTACTATTATATCGGTTGAAATAGCTACATTCGGAATTTGTCTTATAATCTCGCATCTATTTAAAAACCATTCTTTTGTATAGCCTCTTTTCATTGCTTTAAGAATTTCTGTGCTACCACTTTGAAGTGGAAAATGAATATGTTTGCAAATTTTTGGATTATTTGCAAATTCGTCTAAAAATTTATCATCTGCGTGCAAAGGATGAGGGGAAGTGAATCTAATTCTCTCAATTCCTTCTATTTTGCTCACTTCTCTTAAAAGGTCGGTAAAATCGACTTTTGGGTGAGGAATACTAAATCTTTTTCCGTAATTATTTACATTTTGTCCAAGAAGCGTAATTTCCTTAACGCCTTCATTTGAGAGTTTTTCGATTTGTTTTAGGATTAAATCCATGGGAATGGAGAGCTCTTTTCCTCTTGTTTTGGGAACAATGCAAAAAGTGCATTTTTTATCGCAACCGACCATTATATTTACAAAATCTTTATAAGGGTTTTTATGCTTATTTTTAAAAACATATGTTGTATCATCATAATCAATATCTGTAATAACGGCTTTTTTTTGATTTAGAGCTTCTTTTATTCTGCTTACATTTCTAGCTCCCAAAACAAAATCAACAAATGGAGCTTTTTTAATAATTTTTTCTCCCATATGAGAGGCTGTGCATCCGCATACACCAAATTTTGCATTAGGATTTATTTTTCTAAGAGCTCCCAGCTCGCTAAAAAGTTTTTGAACCGGTTTTTCTCTTACTGAGCAAGTGTTAAGTATGATTAAATCTGCTTCTTTTGGATTTTGCGTTGTTACATATAGTTCATCCAGCTCGCCTATTATGTGTTCTGAATCTTTTACATTCATCTGGCAGCCGAAAGTTTCTATAAAAAGTTTTAATTTTTCGTTTTTCATTTTAGACTTTGTTTAGATGATATGTAATTCGTAAAGATAAGCGCCTTCATCAAGCCCTGTTTTAACTTCTCTTAAATGAACTGTATATCCTTGATTTTGCAATTTATCAAGTAAATCTTTTAAATTTTTGTAGCTTGTGTCTTTATGAAAATAAAAAAACGAATTAGATTTAACATCTTTTAAAAAATCTGTATAATTTTTTTCGATAATTTTATTATCGGCTTCTATGAGTTTAAGTTTCATTTATATCCTTTTCATTATTAATTTAGCAAAATTTTGTGTAAAATTATAACAAAAAAAGCTATATGCCAAATAAATAAAAAACAAAGGATAAGTGTGGAAAAAATACATGATTTGCTCTCATTAGTTGCAAATGAAAAAGGGCTTGATTTTGATGAGGTAAAGGATGCTTTTAAAAGATCCGTTATTTTAACGGCAAAAAAAGTATTAGGAGATGTGGATATTGATGTTGAAATGGAAAATAATGATATAAAAATTTATCAGATTTTTGAAGTAGTCAATGATGAAAGAGCACTAGAAATGCCTGAAAAATATCTTTATCTGGATGAGGCAAAAGAGATTGATAATAATATTAAACTAGGAGATAAATTAAAAGCCGAACTTGATCTAACTAAACTTGGAAGAAGCGGAGCTATGGCTCTTCAAAGAGAATTTGAAAGAGAAATTACAAGACTTTTGGAAAATGAAATATACAGAAAATTAATATCAAAACTAAATACAATAGTAAGCGGAGAGGTTGTAAAAGTTGATAATGAAGAAAACACATGGATAGAAATATATGGGGTTAAAGGAGTTCTTTCTAGAAGAAACAGAATAAAAGGAGAAAAATTTGAAGTTGGCGATGTAATGAAAGCTCTTTTAAAATATGTTCATTTTGATAATAAAAAAGGAATTACGATAGAGCTTAGCAGAACGTCCCCAAAATTTTTGGAAAAACTTATTGAATCAGCTGTGCCAGAAGTTAGAGATGGGATTATAAAAATTCATTCAAGTGCAAGAATTCCAGGGGTTAGGGCAAAAGTTGCAGTAAGTTCTAAAAATCCAAAAATAGAGCCAATAGGAACAATTATAGGTAAAAACGGAGTTAGGATTAATTCAATTTCCAATGAATTAAATAGAGAAAATATAGATGTTATAGAATATTCCGAAAAACCTGAAATATTCGTTGCTCGTGCACTCTCTCCTGCTATTGTTAAAAATGTCAAAATAGATGAAAAAGAGGGTGTTGCGTATGTAGAAGTAGATCCGGATGAAAAAGCAAAAGCAATAGGTAAAAATGGAGTAAATATCACACTTGCTAGTATGCTTACAAAATATAAAATCGAATTAAAAGATACAAAGCAAAAAACCACAGATACAAGCAAATTAGAAAATCTGTTTAAAATTTAGGAAAGATATGAAATATTTTTTCTTTTCTTTTATAGTTGCTGTAGTTGGGATAATATGCGCTTTTTTTATAGGAAAATTTGAGGCTGTATATTTAACATTGATTTTGGCTGTTTTGGAAATTTCCCTTTCATTTGATAATGCTGTTGTAAATGCAAAAATATTAAAAAATATGGATAAAATATGGCAGAAAAGATTTTTAACATGGGGTATTATAATTGCAGTATTTGGGATGAGGCTTATTTTTCCTGTTTTGATGGTAGCGATTGCTGGAAATATAGGATTTATGGAAACTGTAAAAATAGCCCTTTTTGACCCAGATAAATATCATAAAATTTTATCAACTACCGAAATACTAATATATGCATTTGGAGGTGCTTTTCTTTGGATGGTTTTTAGTGATTTTTTGTTTGAAAAAAAACAAATTAGATGGATAAAACCCCTTGAAAAAACCGCAGAGAAATTCGGCAGGGTCAATAATATTTCTTTAATGATAGCAACTATTATTGGAATTGTTGTTGTATATGATGCAAAAGATTATAGGATTTCAATAGCATATTTTTTGGGAATTTTAAGCTATTCTTTAATAAAAGGTATAAATGAGACTTTGAGTCTCGAGGGGATTAAAAATGGGCTTTTGGGGCTTATATACCTTGAAGTTTTGGATGCTAGTTTTTCTTTTGATGGAGTTATAGGAGCATTTGCTATTTCAAATAATATTTTGATTATAATGCTAGGACTTGGTATTGGGGCTATGTTTGTAAGAAGCTTAACAATTTGGATGGTGGAAAAGGGAGTTTTAGATGAATACAAATATCTAGAACACGGAGCTCACTATGCCATAGGAATTTTGGCTGTTATTATGCTTCTTAAGATATTTTTTGAAATAGGAGAGGTAATTACTGGAACGCTTGGACTTTTGCTTTTAATAATTGCTTTTATTCATTCTAAGATGGAAAGAAATATTGTGTGATGGTTTTGGAAAATCAAGAGCATTTAAATCATAAAGACAAGATTAATTTAGGAGCATTTTATACGCCGAAAAAATATGTGGTTATTGTTTGGGAGAAAATTAAAAAATTTATAAATAAAGATACTATTATTTTAGATACATCGGCAGGATATGGTAATTTTTTTTCTGTTAATATTAATATAAAAAAAATAGCTAATGATATAGATGAATTTGCCTGTAAAAAAATCAAAAAAAATTATAAAGATGTTTTGGTTTTTAATAAAAATGCATTAAAAAATGTTTCAAGAAAGATGTTTAATATTAAAAATGAAAAGTTGATTATAATTGGTAATCCTCCATATAACGATACTACTTCTAT
>CAZIBT010000084.1:0-4390 GCA_964537435.1 uncultured Nautiliales bacterium
TAGAAATTCCAAAAAATAAGCTTATTGTCTTTACGGGATTAAGCGGAAGTGGAAAAAGCACGCTTGCTTTTGATACACTTTATGCAGAAGGTCAGAGGCGATATATTGAATCTCTTAGCTCATATGCTAGGCAGTTTTTACAAAAAACAGGAAAACCAGAAGTTGATAAAATAGAAGGTCTTACTCCTGCTATTGCGATTGATCAGAAAACCACGTCAAAAAACCCGCGCTCAACTGTTGGGACTGTAACAGAAATATATGATTATTTAAGACTTTTATATGCAAGGATTGGAATCCAACACTGCCATCTATGCGGCAAAAAAATAACCCAAATGACACCCCAGGATATTATCAATGAAGTGCTTAAACTTCCTAACGGTGCAAAGATAATTATATACGCACCACTTGTTAAAGAAAAAAAAGGAGAATTTGCCGATTTAATTGAAAAATTAAGAAAAGAAGGGATAATTAGAGCTTATATAAACGGCACAATAGTCCGTCTTGATGAGGAAATAGAACTAAAAAAAACAAAAAAACATACCATTAAAGCAGTAATAGATAGAGTTATAATTAAAAAAGAAAACAAAAGTAGAATCGCAGAAGCAGTTGAAAGAGCTTTAAATAAAAGTTATGGAGAAGTTGAAATTGAAATATTAAACGCAAAAGAATTAGGAATGGATAAAGATTTTATTCATTACAGCGAACACAATGCCTGTTTTGATTGCAAAGTGAGTTTTGAAGAACTAGAGCCTACCTCATTTTCATTTAATTCCCCAAAAGGTGCTTGTCCAAAATGCGACGGACTTGGAGTAACATATACTCTTGATATTGAAAAAGTGATAAAAGATAAACCTCTAAATAAAGGTGCAATTCCTCTTATTTGGGGATTTAATAAAAAATATTATCAGGAATTTTTCAAAGCTGTGTGCTCTGAACTTGATATTGATATGAATAAAAGTTTTTATGAATTAGAAGAGTATCAAAAAAAAGCAATACTTAATGGCACCGCTTATGAAATTGAATTTTACTATGGAAAGCACAAAATCTCAAAAAGATGGCCAGGACTTCGTCAAATTGCATTAGATATGTATAAAAATGATGATTTAAGTGAAATTATGAGTGAGAGCATATGCCCAGTTTGTAAAGGATTTAGACTTAAACAAGAAAGTTTAGCAGTCAAAGTGGCAAAAAAAACAATAGCCGATATAATTTCTATGCCAATTGAAGAAGCTTATAATTTTTTTAATAATAAAAAAAATTTTGAATATCTTTCTAATCAGGAAAAAAGAGTTGCCAAGCCTATACTTAAAGAAATTAAAGAAAGGCTTTTTTTTCTTGTGGATGTGGGATTAGGATATCTCACGCTACATAGGGACGCAAGAACAATAAGCGGGGGTGAATCTCAAAGAATCAGGATAGCTAGCCAAATAGGAAGCGGTCTTACAGGCGTTATGTATGTTTTGGACGAGCCAAGTATTGGACTACACGAAAGAGATACTCTAAAACTTATAAATACCCTAAAAAACCTTAAAAACAAAGGAAACACCGTAATAGTCGTTGAACACGACAGAGAAACAATCCTTAATGCAGACCATATTGTCGATATAGGTCCTGGGGCTGGTAAATTTGGAGGAAAAGTGATTTTCAATGGAGATGTAAAAAATTTAATGAAAAGCAATACCTTAACAGCACAATATTTAAAAAAAGAACTTGATATAAACTATCAAAAAAATAGACCCCAAAACGAATGGATTGAAATAAAAAACGTAAATATCCACAATATCAAAAATCTCGATGTCCAAATACCTCTTAGAAATTTAGTATGTGTAACAGGTGTTAGCGGAAGTGGCAAAAGTTCATTAATCCTGCAAACACTTCTTCCAGTTGCTAGAGAAATTTTAAACCATGCCCATAAAATTCAAAAAGTAAAAGGAGTAGAAATTAAAGGGCTTAAAAAACTTGATAAAGTAATATATCTTGACCAAAGCCCAATAGGCAGAACCCCTAGAAGCAATCCAGCAACCTATACTGGAGTGTTTGATGATATAAGAGCGCTTTTTGCATCAACTCCTGAAGCTCAACTTAGAGGCTATACACCGGGGAGATTTAGCTTTAATGTTAAAGGAGGCAGATGTGAGGTATGCAAAGGCGAAGGAGAGATAAAAATAGAAATGCATTTTTTACCTGACGTTTTAGTAACTTGTGAAGCATGCGAAGGCAAAAGATATAACGCTCAAACTCTTGAAATTAAATATAAAGGCAAATCAATTGCCGATATACTTGAAATGAGCGTAGATGAAGCTTATGAATTTTTTGAAAAAATCCCAAAAATAAAAACTAAACTAAAAACTCTAAAAGATGTAGGCTTAGGATATATCACCCTTGGTCAAAACGCCACAACTCTTAGCGGAGGAGAAGCTCAAAGAATTAAACTAGCAAAAGAATTAAGCAGGCGCGATACCGGAAATACACTTTATATTTTAGATGAGCCTACAACTGGACTTCATTTTGCCGATATCAACAATTTAATGAAAGTTCTGCAGCATTTGGTAGATTTGGGAAATACTATTATAGTAATAGAACACAACCTTGATTTTATTAAAAATGCAGATTATATAATCGATATGGGGCCTGAAGGTGGAAGCAAAGGAGGAAAAGTTATCGCCACTGGGAATATAAAAGAAATAATAGAAAAATATACTGAAATTAGCTGGACAGCAAAATATCTTAAAAAGGAATTAAAAAATTGAAATTACATATAGAAGAAATATTGCATTTTTTCATAATACCTTTGATTATCGGTATTTTAGGAGGTTTGTCTGCTTATATTTTCAGATTGCTTATTAAATTCTTTAATTTAATTTTTAACTTTGTAGATGTATATCATTCAAATAGCGTATACATTTTTGTAATTCCGGCCGTTTTTTACATATCTCACAAAATCATCTCAAAAGCTCCAATAAACCCTTCCAATGTAACCATTGACGAAATAGCAAAAAAAATAATGCTTATTTCTGGTAATTTTTCTTTACTAAAAGGATTTATCGTTTTGATATTGACATCATTTAGTATCGGTTTCGGAGTTCCAGTAGGAAGAGAAGGACCTATTGCAAAACTCGGAGGACTTGCTAGCGAGGTTTTTTTAAAAATAATTAATACTCCTAAAATAAATCTGCAAATTTACTTAAGCGCTGGGGTTTCTAGTGCTATTGCAGCAACTTTTAATGCTCCAATAGCCGGAATAATATTCGGAATAGAAATGATAATGGGAAAAATAAATTCCTATATTCTCATACCATTGATTATAGCCTGCTCCACATCAACCCTTATTTCACAAGAATTAATAGGAGATTTTGCAGCCTTTTATGTTCCTCATTTAACTTATAATAACGATTATTTAATTTATGTGCCAATAGAAGCAATAATTTTTGGAATTTTAAGTCTATTATTTCTTTTTGCATTAAAAGAATTTAGGTTTTTAAAATACAAATATCATCACAAATGGTCAGAAATTGTTATTTTTCTTGGTTTTATTGTAGGAATTTTAATTTTTTTAACACCTGAGATTAAAGGGGTAGGATATAATTATATAGAAAATATTTTTCATCATCAATATTCTATAACTGACATATTTTATATAACCATAAATAAATTTATAAGTGTCATTATAAGTATTGGAAGTGGATTGTTTGGGGGAATTTTATCCCCAAGTATTTTTATAGGTGCATTCGGAGGATATTTTTTTGGTCATTTTTTTCCGGCACTTGATCCAAGAGTATTTGCACTCATAGGAACTGCTGCAATGTTAAGTGGCGTTACAAAAGCACCCCTTAGAAGTTCAGTTATTATAGTTGAACTCACTCACTCATATCAGCTTATTTTGCCAATTTTGGTTTCTAGCGCTATTACTAATTATATTATTTCTCAATTTGAAAAAGGCTTTTATTTTAAAAGGGCTTTAATTCAAAAAGGCATTGATATTGACAATGAAAAAATACTCCAATTTTTTAATATCCAAAACTTAAAAAAACATTTAATCAAAACACCTACTCTCAATCCAGATATGCATATAAAAAAAGCCCTCAAAATTTTTAGAAAAGAACATATCCCTTATTTACCTGTGATAGAAAACGATAAATTAATAGGAATTGTTTCATTAAGGGATATCAGAAAAAAACATTTTTTTTCTCACAAAAATCTTAAAATAAAAGAAATTATGAGCAAAAACCCATTTTTTTTTAGTGAAAATTCCACAAAAAAAGAAATTTTCAAAGCGATAACAATCCTTAACGTAAATTATATTCCTTTTATTAGCAAAACCGGTGAATACTTAGGTATGATTGATCTAAACAAATTTTTAAAAGAAATTACAATTAAAATAAAATAATTT
>CAZIBT010000085.1:0-4312 GCA_964537435.1 uncultured Nautiliales bacterium
ACCATCCATCTTAAAAACATATTCCATCTTTTATAAGGGCTGATCCCCTTTGTTTTATCAGGAGGAATTTTCCCTATTAAAAATTCATATCCTTTTGAAGTGTAAAAATTTGTTTTGTATATAGTTGTTATTATCTTTTTTATACCTTCAATGACATTATGATTTTTTTCATATCCTTTTAAAAACAAATCATTTAAAGAGTGTTTTTCTTTCATAAGTTTTATTGTTTTTAGAAATTCTTTAACATCTTTTCTTGTCTGAAACCTATAATAAGCATTGTTTGAATTAAAATTTTCCAAATCCAAAGAATTTAAAAATTTCATTATTGCTTTAACATTCCCGTATGCAAAAAGAGCAGCAATTAAAGCGACATATTCATCATTATATTTTTGTGCTATCAAAATAGGATCTGGTTTATTTTCATTTATTTCATAAATATTATTTTCAATCAATTTATCTAGTTTTTCTTTAATTTTCATTTAGTCCCTTTAAATAAACAATTGTGATATAATTATAATAAAAAAGGAGATTGAAATGGTTATTAGAGGTGAAACAAATATCTTAAAAATTTATGATTTAACACCATTAATTGATTTAAATAATTATGATTTGGATAATGAAAAAGATCTTGAAAATTTTAAAAACACAGCAGAGAGTTATATTCAATCGGGCGAAGCCGAGGCACTTGATTTTGAAACAGATCTAATAGGGATAGTTCCTGAGAATATGGAAATTGAAATAGGAAATGAAACCTATTTTTTTGAAGATATAAATTATGAAAATAAAAAAATAAATGAACTTATCAATGAAAAATTCAATGAAAACGATATAGTGTGTATTTTTCAGGCAAGTGGAGATGGATATTTTGAATATGAGGAGAATCCTGATATAAATAATTTAAAAATAGGCTACATTGCTTGTGATATTGAAATGCCGCAAAATAATATATATGAATTTTTTTGTGATTTATTGCTTCCAGACATGGTTAAGGAAAAAAGTAAAAAGCTAGAAATAATAGCAAAAAATTTTTATCCAAAAGATACAATAATTGCTGAAGTTTATGTTGTTAAAAAAGGAAAAATTTTAGAAAAAATATGTGATATTGATATATTGCATTTTGGATGGGATGAATTTGAAGATATTATTCAGGTGGAATATAATGACTAGATGCTAAAAAGTGCATCTAGCATTTTATTTATTGTTGTAATAACTTTTGCATTTGCCTGATAGCCTCTTTGATATTTTTCAAGATTTATAAGTTCTTCATCTATATTAACGCCACTTAGGGAATAATATTGGTTTGAAATACTTTTATAAAGTGTTTGTGCCGCATCTTTTTTTGTAGAAATATTTTGAGTTTCATTGGCAAGAGAGGATGTTGTCATTCTGTAAAATTCATAAATTGTGTTATTATACGTAGTTCCGTCTTTATAAAAATTTATTTTTTGAGATTGTAACTGAAGTATTGCATTTGCCACTTCATTATTCCCATCATTTGGAGCTTTATGTGCGCTGATTAAACTAGGGTTTTGAATAAAATCTTTTCTTAAATTTATATTCAAAGAATTATCTCCTTCAAAAAACCTATTTACACTAAACGCTCCTCCGAAATTTGCACTATCTTCATCTAATCCTACATATGTGTTTTGATCTGTTTTTTTATTTAAAATAATATGTCCGTTTATTATTTTAGCCTCATAATAATCATCCACATCATCACTGTTATCATTATCTTGGTTATCATCAATATTTGGAGTATTTATTTGATTTACTATGCCCTCAATAGTAGAATATTTAGGATCATTAGTATCCATATTAACGGTTATTTTTCTTTTTGCTAGAATATTTCCGTTATTATCATATACAACCACATCAAAGCTGCCATTATCAAGAGGAAGAGGTAATTGGGAATTTATCTGATTTAAAGGCATATATTCTAATTCATTTAAAGAATTAAATAATAAACTTCCATCATCTTTTACCAAAATACTGCCTTGAGGGTTTATTTCTCCATCTCCGTTTGTATCAGCAGGAACAAATTTAATTTCCCCATTTACAATTTGTGCTTGTATATCTAAATTATTATCGTAATTATTTATTGTATTGTTTATATTTTTTAAAATATTATTAATTGTATCGTTTGGATTAATTGATATATTTAATGTTGTTTGTGTATTACCGTTATTATCTAAAACATTCAAAGATAAAATACCTTTTCTAGGTTCTGTTTTTAGTATTCCTTGATTATATAAAGTAATCAAAGGTATATTTTCCATATCACTAGAAATGCTTACCGGCTTAAATGTTTGAGGTGCGCTTATTTGTTGCTTGGCTGAATATGAATAAATTGAATTTACACTTCTTATAATACCTTTTGCCAAAGCGTTTAAAGATGAAACAAGATTGCCTATATCTCCGTTTTTAGGAGTTCCTGTTTCATCAAATTCCGTTCCTCTGATTTTTAATAATCCACCAATAATTGAATCTTGAATACTTGATGTAACGTTTGCAATAGAGTGATCTTGTTTTTGAATTCCTATATTTATATTTCCCTTATCATCTATTTTTTGAATTTGATTATATTCATCTCCTTCCACCAAAGGATAACCGCCTAGGGTAATATTATAACTTTTTGAATAATCAACAGTTTCGCTTCCCTGAGAATCTTGAGATGTTATACCTGTTTTGTAGATTTTTACATCTATAAGGGCTTTTAGTCGTTTTTCCAAAGCATCTCTTTTATCTCTAAGCTCATTCGCATGAGATTTTCCGTTTGCTTCGTGAAGTGTGATTTGTTTATTAAGTTCAGCAATATTTTTTACTATTGTATTTACTTCATTAATATGAGCGTCAATTTCTCCATTGATACTTTTTTGAATTTTGCTTAATTTTTCTCTCAATGTATGAAATGTATCAGTTAGTTTTTGTGTTTTATAAGCAAGATCTACTTTTACGCTCCCATCATTTGGGTTACTAGCTAATGTTTGCCAAGCGTTAAAAAAATCTTTTAAATCTTTAAAAAGGCCTTGGTCCTGCACATCCGGAAAATATGTGGCAATTTCATTTAAATATTCTTCTTGCGTCTTTAAATTCTGCAAATTTGCGTTAGCCAAAACATATCTATTAAATAAAAATGTGTCTGTAAGTCTATTTATAGATGATATTTCTACACCTGTGCCTATATCTCCCGGGATTGCATTAATTGGAGGAAGCGTTGAAAAAACAGCTCTTTCTCTAACATAATCCGGGTTTGAAGCGTTTGAAATGTTATTTCCTGTAACATCAATTGCTTTTTGATGCGATTTTAATCCTGTAAGAGCGATATCAAAACCAGCGGAAATAGCCATTTTAAGCCTTTAATTTTAATTGGGATTTTGGAATGGAATCATTATTGTAAGTAATCTTTTCTTTGTTTTTGATTTTATCCATCAAAACATTATAAAAATTAGCTACAACAAAAGAGAGTTTTGAAAAATATTTATGTTTATCATAAAATTCATTAAGCAAAGTTTTAAATTTTTCAAACTCTTTTTCTTCTTCTTTGCTAAAAATATTTTCTAGCGGCTTATTTCTTCTTATCAATATTTCATCAATTTGAGTTTTTAACTTGGAAAATTGCATTGAAAGATTTTCTTTTTTAGAAATATTATTAAATAATTCATCATGTTTGGCATTTTTTATAAATTCTATATCTTCTTTTGTGATTTTAATAAGATTTGATAAAACATCATTTATTTCATTTAATTTTTTTATAAGCATTTTCTCCCTTTTTTAAGGGAAAGAAGAGATTATTTAAGTAGATTTTTAGCCATTGCCTCAGCAGTTTTTTCGATATCCACTTTATAAGTGCCATTTTTAATCTGCTGTTTAATCTCTTCTACCCTATCTATTTTTTTGTTTTCTGTTATTTTTTTCTTTTGTTGGGTAGAATGATTTTGATATACATTTAAATTTTCACTTACTTTTCTAATCATTTAAAATCCTTTTTTATAATTCTACCCAACTATATCGGCAAATTTCAAAAAAATTTAAACTTTGCTTTTCAAATAATTAAAAAGTATTTCTGAATATCCGAAATGACCGCTCAATTCTTTTGAAAGTGCCTCTTGATACATTGATTTATAAATATCTTCTCCCGGGGATTTCGGAAACAGTTTATTTTTTGAATCAAGCGCTTCTTTTAAATAAAATTTTAAAATTTCACTTTCAAAATCGTTACACAATTTTTTTAGTTTTTTGAGTTTTTCTGTTTTAGTTGAATGATGATATAAATCTGGATTTATAGAAATTGTTTTATTCATTATATCTCCTT
>CAZIBT010000086.1:0-4231 GCA_964537435.1 uncultured Nautiliales bacterium
TACAACTTCTTCATAAGGGTTTATAAAAGTTTTATCTTCAATAAAATCGCCGAATTTCCCATCTTCTTCTTCTCCGACCGGAGCTTCAAGGGAAATTGGTTCTTTTGAAATTTTGAGTATCTGTTTTACTTTTTCAATTGGCATTTTCATTTCTTTACTAATTACTGCAAGGGTAGGCTCTTTTCCTTCTTCTTGGACATGTTTTCTTATTATTTTGTTTATTTGGTTGATGTTTTCTATCATATGGATAGGAATTCTAACTGTTCTTGCCTGATCAGCAATAGCTCTAGAAATTGCCTGTCTTATCCACCATGTAGCATAAGTGGAAAATTTATATCCTTTTTCAAATTCAAACTTGTCAATTGCTTTCATAAGTCCAATATTGCCTTCTTGGATAAGATCCAAAAACGGAAGGCCTCTATTGGTATATTTTTTGGCAATACTTACAACAAGTCTGAGATTTGCCCTTGCCATTTTTTCTTTGGCTTCTGTAGTTATTTTTTTACCTCTTTTTAATTGTTCTAAAATAATTTCGAGTTTTTCTGGTTCCATTCCAAATGTATTATCACTGGCTTCTTTTGCTTCTATTAATTTTTTAATATCCATATAAATATTAACCATTGTATGTTCAGGAACCATTGCAGCAATATCTTCTTTGCTTAATTTTGTGATTTTACTTAAAATTTCTTTATGAAGTTTTCTTAATTGCTGATTAAATAAAGGAAGTCTATATTCTTTCTTTTTAAGTTCTTTTTCAAAATCTTTATCACCTTTTAGTGCAGTTTCAACTGTTTTTACTATCTCATTGATAAGTTTTGATGTATAACCTATTTCCTCAAGTGCGAGTCTGACTTTTTTCTTTTTAAATGTCAAAGTTAATATTTTATGCAGTCTCTCTAACTCATCCATATTTTTTGCATTTAACACCTCATCATATTCATCAAGAACTTTTTCCCATTCTTTTTTCGCTTTTTCTAAATTTTTGAACAGTTCGTTTATTCTTTTTTCCCTTATGGAAATTTTCTTCTTTCTTTTACCTTCTTTACTTTCCTCATCTTCTACTTCTTCTTCATCGACAAAATTTTTGAAAAGTTCCTTAACCCTTCTTTCTCTGTTTAAAAGAGGCTCTTTATATTTTAAAACCAAATCTATCAAAAAAGGAATAGAACAGATTGCATCAAGAATTATCTCTTCACCCAGTTGAATCCTTCTGAAAATTTCAACTTCTTCATCTTTATCAAGCAAAGGAATATGCCCCATTTCTCTTAAATACATCCTAACAGGGCTATCGGATCTGCTCCATTCTAAAAGTTCTTTGTCTTTAAGTATCTCTTCTGCGAGTTCTTCTTTTTTTCTTTTTCTTTCCTCTTCGCTTTTAACAACATCTTCAATATTTTTTAGTTTAGCAACTTCTGCTGCTGTCATTAATTTAATATTGTTTTCTTTTATGGATTTTAGTATTTCTTTTGTTTGGGTTTTTGTAGGAACTTTTGGTAAAATGTGAACGATTTTTTCATATGTGATAACTCCGTTTTTGTTTTCTTTAAATAATTTTGTCAATTCTTTTGGAAGTGCCATTAAATCTCCTTGTGTGGATTGGAAGCTCAAAGTCTAGTTTTGAAACTATAATTATACACCTTTTTTTTGGAACAACTTTTGCTTAATCAAATTTAGATGAATTTATAATATTAAAAGGTTAAATAATGATTAACGGTTATTATGATGCTGCCGGCGGGATGGTTACCCAGTTTAATAGATTGAATGTTATTTCAAACAATCTTGCAAATGTAAATACGCCGGGATTTAAACAGGACAATTTAATTATCGGCGATTTTGAAAAATTATTTAATCAAAAACGGGATATTTTACCTATTGAAAATAATACAAAAAAAGCTGCCAAATTTTTAAACAGAAATTTAAATAAAGTTCCTATTGTTGTAGAAGAATATTCAAATTTTAGTATAGGAAATTTACAAAGGACTTCAAATCCTTTAGATTTGGCCTTAAAACAAAAAGATGCTTTTTTTGTAGTAAAGGCAAATGGACTTAAACTAACAAGGGCAGGAAATTTTAATTTAGATTCTAATGGATTTTTGGTAACAAAAGAAGGATTTAAGGTATTAGATGTTAATGATAAACCAATCCAAATACCTCCGGATGCCAAACATATAACAATTAATAAAAATGCCGATTTATATGTAGATGGGACAAAAATTGCAACATTAAAAATTGTTAGGATAAAAAATTTAAATACATTAAAAAAAATTGGAAATACATTATGGAATTTTAATCCAAAAGAAGCTAAAATTGAGACGGCAAATACCGTTTTACAGGGTTTTTTGGAAAAATCTAATGTGAATCCTATAATTCAAATGACAGATTTAATTCAGACAAACAGATTGGTTGAAGCCTATCAAAAAGTAATGATTACATTTATGGATGATTTAAACCGTGATGCTATTGAGAAATTGGCAAATGTCAGGGCGTAAATTGGTTAATGAGTGGATGAGTTGATAAGTAAATGAGTTAATCCTTTTACTTATTTTAAATTTTAAAAAAATAAAGGAGTATAAATGTTAAGAAGTTTATATACGGCTGCAACAGGAATGATGGCACAGCAAACACAAATAGATGTTGTATCCAATAATATTGCAAATGTAAATACAATAGGTTATAAAAAACAAAGAGCTGAATTTGCAGATTTGTTTTATCAAACAATGGAATATGCGGGAACTTCAACTTCATCTGATACCGAATCTCCAACCGGAATAAGTGTAGGGCTTGGTGTGCGACCTACCGCTATAACTAAGATTTTTACACAAGGCAATTTTAAGGAAACGCATAATAATTTGGATTTGGCAATACAAGGAGATGGGTTTTTTCAAATACAATTGCCTGATGGTAGAACAGCTTATACTAGAGATGGTGCTTTCAAACTTGATGCTGATGGAAATATTGTTACAAGCGACGGGTATAAATTAATTCCAAATATTTCCCTTCCATCTGATACAGTTCAAGTTTCTATTGGAACTGACGGAACAGTAAGTATTTTAGAAGCTGGACAAACACAAATGCAACAAATTGGTCAAATTCAACTTGCTAAATTTATAAATCCTGCTGGACTTCATTCATTAGGTAGTAATTTGTATATTAATACTTCGGCTTCTGGAGATCCGATAGTAGATAATCCGGGAAATAGCGGTCTTGGGGAAATAAGACAAGGATTTCTTGAAATGAGTAATGTTCAGCTGGTTGATGAAATGACTGATTTGATTACAGGACAGAGGGCATATGATGCTGCTAGCAAAGCGATTGTAACAAGTGATGAGATGTTGCAGACAGTAAATAATCTTAAAAGATAGTAAATGAAAAAAGTTGTTGTTTTTTTTGGAAAAAGGGGGAGCAATTTTATAAATCTTTTAAATAATCAAAAAAATTATAAAATAATATTGGGAATAACAAATAAAAAAAATTCAAATGCACTAAATCATACAAACCTTCCTGAAATATTGATTTCTGTATCTAATGAAGAAATTTTAAATAAATTAAAAAAACTTAATCCAGATTTAATTGTGCTTGCTGGATATATGAAAATACTTCCTTTTTCGATAATAAATGCATTTGAAAATAAAATTATAAATATACATCCAAGTATTTTACCTGAATTTAAAGGTCTTAATGCTGATAAACGTTCATTTGAAGCTAAAAAAGCATGTGGAATAACTATTCATTATGCCAATCAAGAGCTTGATAGCGGGGAGATAATTTTACAATATCATATAAATCCAAATTTTTTTAAAAATTTTGATGAATATCATAAAAGATTAAAAAAAGCGGAACATCAACTTTTACCGCTTGTGGTTAATAATTTGTGCGAAATTATTTGAATTTGATTAATGTTCCCATTGCGTAATAATCGATTACATTTTCGCCTTTGTCGTTTTTGGTAGGAGTTATTGTTATGCTAATATTTTTTACTCCATCTGCATTCATTTCTTCAGCTTGTTGTTGGAGCATTATTATAACTTCTCTTACAGCATCAGTTGGTAATACATTGTCGTATAATTTTTCAGATTCCACTCTTACAGAACCATAAGCAATAGTTAAACAGCTATGAGCCTCTTGAATTTCTCCAAAACTTAATATTTGATCTTGAATTTTAGCCATATTTTTCCTTTTTTGATAATTATATCAAAAAAATAAATAGGAAAAATAAAGGCACTGACTAAAT
>CAZIBT010000087.1:0-4220 GCA_964537435.1 uncultured Nautiliales bacterium
CATTATAAGAATGTAATATAGAAAATAACACTATAAATATCAATCCAGTAAAATAATCTGCACAAAAAAGAAAAAAACCTAAAAACAAAGGAAAAAAAACAAAAGATGAATTTAAAATATTTATAAAAAAAACTATAAATATTATAAAGATATAATTAGTGCTGTTTCGTTGCAATTTGGAAAAAATTTGCATTTTATACAATCCGCCCATATCTTTTTTTCTGGTATTGATTCTTTTGAAATTTCCCTAAATCCCAGTTTTTCAAAAAATTCTTTTTTATAAGTTAAAACTAAAACATCTTTTAATCCAAGTTCTTTAGCCTCTTTCAAAAAGGCATTAACTAACTTTTTTCCATATCCTTTACCATGATATTTTTTGGAAACAGCCAAAGATCTAATCTCGCCCAAAAACGGAGAATATATGTGTAAAGCGCCAACTCCTGCAGGAATATCATTATCATATAAAATTTTATAAGAGCGAATATTTGTAGCAATTTCATCTTCATCCCTAAATAATATTATACCCTCATCCACATAAGGTTTAAGCACGGTTTGAATGTCTATTATATTTTCCAGCTTAGGATTTATTATTTTCATTTTCACCCCAAAGTATTTCATTTATTATTTTTTTTATTTTATCAAATCCTCTTTTTTTTATATTTGAAACAATCAACGCATCGGGATAAATTTTTTTAAGAGATGAAAGTTCGCTTTGTTTTAATTTGTCCATTTTTGTAAAAACGGTTAAAATACGCTGATCTGGTTTTAAAAAACTTTTTAAATATTCATCCACTTTTTCATCAATTTCCAAATTGGGATGTCTTGCATCCCTTAAATGAATAAAAAGCTTTATATTAAAACGATTTTTTAAAAATTCATCAAGATTTCTACCCCATTCTTTTTTTAAGGATTTTGAAACTTTTGCATAACCAAATCCTGGCAAATCGACTAATATATATTTTTTTCCATCATCTTCAACCTCAAAAAAATTTATAAGTCTTGTTTTTCCTGGAGTCGATGAAATTTTTGCAATTTTTTGGTTTGTCCAAGCATTTAAAAAACTACTTTTGCCTACATTACTTCTACCAAGTAGTGCAATTTCAGTGAAATTGGGCTCTATAGCTTCTTTAATTGAAGGTGCTGATTTTAAAAATTTCACTTTCATTCATTTACCTTGATTATAATATTGGCCGGTTTATTCCCGCCTTCAACCTCAACATTTTTTGTTTTTCTATTCATTTTTATAAAATTTCCACTTACACTTTCATTTGTTTCTAGTTTCTTAATATATGCATTTCCTATTAAATATATATCATATGTCTTAAAATTGTAAATAAGTTTATCACAATGCCCTTTGTAAGTGGAGTTTTTATCAAGCGAAAGGATAAACCTAACTTTTCCTGTAGCAATATATTTTATAGGTTTTTTATTTCTATTAAAAAATATTTTCATTTTATTGCTTAAAACATTATCTTTTCCTTTTGTAGCGTTGACATCGCCAATGAATGTGCTAACTTTTGTTTTTGAATTATAAAAAAATTGTTTACTTATTATATGCAAATTCTCAGCTGATAAAAAAATTGCAATAAAAATTATTAATTTTTTCATTCTTTAACCTTTAAATCAAATATAGGATATGTAGCTTTTATATTTTTATTTTTGTATATTATAAAACTTTTTCCTCTTGCTTTATAAGTTTTCCCAATTAAATTAAATTTTTTACCCTCAAATATTTTAGTATTGGAATTATACCTGGCTTTAATCGTTTTTAAAACATAATCACTGTTTTTATAAATGAAAAAATCGGCATATAAAAAAGGCTTTTGATATTTAGCTTTTTTTGCAAAATAATTTTCTTTTTTTATTATATCGGTTATATTCAGATCATAAGCCAAATAATATTTCTTATACACATTCAATTTTAAAAAATTCCCATTTTTAGATAGGTTTTCATCATACTTACTGAAAGTTCCATTCAATATGGTATAAAGACTGATATTCTTATTAATTTTAGAATTTTTAATAACTTTTTGATTCATCAAAACATAAACAGGATATATCATTATTAGCCCAACAATAAAAAAAAAGAAAATTATTCTTCCCATAGTTCCAAAAACTTATTATATAAATTTTCTTCTTTTAAAATAATTTCCACCATTTCGGCAACCGCCCCATCACCCCCTTTTTTTGTTAAGGGATTGGAGACGTAATCATATATATAAGGATTTGCATCAACAGGAGCAAATGTTTTATTTACTAATTTCATCATAGATAAATCATTTAAATCATCGCCTATAATTGCAATTTGAGAAAATGTTAAATTTTCTTTTTGTAAAATTTCTTTTAATGCTTTTGCTTTATTTCTTTCACCTTGAATAACATATGTTATTCCAAGCTCTTTTGCTCTTCTTTCAACGATTTTAGAATTTCTACCTGTGATTATAGCGCTTTTTTTACCAAGCCTATTCCAAGAAGCCACCATCAATCCATCTTTTATATTAAAAGCTTTTATTTCTTCACCTTTATCGGTATAAAATATTTTTCCATCTGTCAATGTCCCATCAACATCTAAAACTATCAGTTCAATCATTCACAACCTTTTAAATAAGTTTTATAGACAATAAGGTTATTAAAATAGTTTTTATTCATATTCCTTATTAATTATAACACTCCTTTTGTAGAAGGAATTCCACTTTTTCTAAAAGTAAGTGCCCTTCTTAAAGCAATGGCAAATGATTTAAAAGCACTCTCTACAATATGATGTTTATTATTTCCTCTTTTATAAATTATATGCGTTGCAATTTTAAAATTAAAAACTAAAGATTTAAAAAATTCCTCAACAAGTTCCACATCAAAATCTTTTATTTTCCCCTCAATCGGTATTTCATATACCAAATAAGGCCTTCCACCTATATCCATATCAACTTCGACGGCCGCTTCATCCAACAGTGCAACAGCATTTGCAAACCTTTCTATGTTCTTAATTGGAAAAACTTCTTTATATAAAGCTTCTCCTAATACAATCCCCACATCCTCAACACTATGGTGATAATCTATATGGATATCTCCTTTGCACTCAATTTCTATAAAAATTCCGCTGTGTTTAGCAAGCGTTTCAAGCATATGATCAAAAAAACCTATATTTGTATTTATTTTACTCTCTTCTTTTCCATTTAAATCAACTTTTATTTTAATTTTAGTCTCTTTCGTCTCTCTAGTTATTTCTGTCATTTTAACTCTCCATTTGATTTTTATTGAGCTACAATAAAACCTTTTATACCATTATCAGTTTTGAATTTTTTTGCCTCGTCATAGGAGCTAAATCCAACAATAAAAACCTTATAAAATCCGTTTATTTTCTTAATGTTCGTATTATAACCAAATTTTTTATATTTTTTTGCAGTAATATTAGCACCTTTTGGATTTATAAATGCACCAACTTGAATCATATAACCCTTAACATAGTCATTACCTTCAAATTTAATAACTTTTATTTTAACTGGAGCTGTTCCGGTAACATCAAGACCAATTTTTTTAGCGGCAGCATAACTTAGATCAATTATTCTGTTTTTAACAAATGGCCCTCTATCATTAATTCGAACTATTACACTTTTTCCGTTGTTTAAATTGGTAACTTTCACAATTGTATTCATTGGAAGTATTTTATGAGCTGCCGTATAATCATACATATTATATATTTCTCCATCACTTGTTTTTTGTCCATTAAAATTTGGACCATACCAACTGGCAATACCTGTTTCACTCCAACCTAAAGGAACTTTGTGTAAAGGATAATAAACATTTCCATTAACTACATAAGGCTTTTTTGTAGGAGTTTTTATGTTTGAAGGCAAAACATAACTTTCATATGTCTGATATCTTTCAGCGCATCCTGTAAAAAAAATTATTAAAAAAAACAACAAAACAAAATTTTTCATTTAGAACCTTTGAGGTATTTTAAGTATTTGCCCTATTTTGATAAATGATGTGCTAAGTGCGTTTATTTGCATAATTTTTCTGTAATTTATTCCAAATTTTCTTGCAATAAGTCTTAGAGAATCTCCTTTTTTTACTCTATAAGTTATAAATTTTGTGCTCATTGGAATAAAAATTTTTTCTCCTGGATATATAAATTTTCCCAATTTATTATATGCATATAAAATATTTAAATTTATATCAAACCTTTTTGCAATTTTATTTAAAGTATCACCTTTTTTAAC
>CAZIBT010000088.1:0-4210 GCA_964537435.1 uncultured Nautiliales bacterium
CTCTTGTTTTTGAGTTTCTTCTTTTTGGAACTGCCATTTTTTCTCCTTAAAATTCTTTGTTAAATTCTTTTTTTTTGCATTCGTTGCATATATTTGAAAAATCGCTTTTTATTAATTCTATTTCACTTTTTAAGATTTCATCTATATCAAGTTTTTCTTGTTCTATAATATCATATTCATCATCAAAACCGCTATATGGCGGTTTAACGATTTTATATTTAACATTTTCTCTTATATGTTTTTTAAAAGATTTTAAACATTTTACACATTCAACTTCAATATCACCTTCAAGTATACCTGTAATTATATAACAATCTTTTTTTTTCTCACTGTTAGCTTTTAAACTTAAACCATTGATTGTTTTATTGATTTGCAATTATAAAATCTCCATCTCACTAAAGAAGAAAGCTATTTCTTTTTTAGCATTTTCCAAACTATCGCTACCGTGAACAGCGTTTGCTTCAATGCTTTGAGCAAAATCAGCCCTGATTGTTCCAGGAGCAGCTTCTTTTGGATTTGTAGCACCCATAAGTTCTCTGTTTTTAGCAACAGCGTTTTCACCTTCAAGCACCATTACTACAACTGGGCCGCTGCTCATATATTCGCATAAATCGTTAAAAAAAGGTCTTTCTTTATGCACTTCATAAAATTTTGCAGCATCTTCTTTAGTTAGTTTGATTTTTTTACAAGCGGCAATTCTCAGACCATTACTTTCGAATCTGTCTATTATTTTGCCTATAACATTTTTAGCTACTGCATCTGGTTTAATAATTGAAAGAGTTTTTTCCATTTTCTCTCCTTAAGTTTTTAGAGAGGAATTATACAAAAATTTGAAGAAAAAAAGAAGAGGAGCTTAGCAAAGCTCTACTGCTGGAGTTCCTGCCTCACATCTGTTTGAATGGCAAGTTTGTCCTTCTTTGCATTCATCCCAAACTATACATCCTTCAGTTGGACATGCTTCCGCACATGCAGGTTGATCATAATAACCTACGCATTCAACACATTTATCAGGATAAACATAATAAATTTCTTCACCAGTTGGATTTTCGCTATCATCAACAATTGCTTCAACCGGACACTCATCTATACATGCCCCACAATTAATACAAATATCAGTAATCTTTACCGCCATTTTATCTCCTTTTTTTAAGTTAATTATCCTTAAAAATATATCATTAATTACTTAAAATTTCCTTAAAATTTACTATTTATCAATTTTTTATTACTTTTTGTAACTTATTTAAGATTTAAAAAATCTTTTATTTCATCGATTTTATCTAGTTTTTCCCAAGAAAACTCTTCTCTTCCGAAATGTCCGTAGGCAGCTGTTTTTTTATAAATAGGTTTTAATAAATCAAGACTTTGAATAATTCCTTTTGGTGTTAGGTTAAATATTTTTCTGACTGCTTGTTCTATTTTGTTTTCATTGATTGTTCCTGTGCCGTGAGTATCAATATAAATGCTTACAGGTTCAATTACTCCTATTGCATATGCAATTTGAACAGTTAATTTTTCTGCAACACCGGCAGCAACTAAATTTTTTGCGACATATCTTGCTGCATATGATCCGCTTCTATCTACTTTTGTAGGATCTTTGCCACTAAAAGCTCCTCCACCATGCGGTGCTGCACCTCCGTATGTATCTACAATTATTTTTCTACCAGTAAGTCCTGCATCCCCCTGAGGACCTCCTATTACAAATTTTCCTGTAGGATTAATAAAATATTGGACATTTTTACTTAACATATTTGCAGGTATTACTTTTTTTATTATTTCTTCAATTACGGCTTCTTTTATTTCAGAATGATTAATATCCGGTTCATGTTGGGTAGATACTACAACTTTTTCAACGCTTACAGGTCTTCCATCGATATATTTGACACTAACCTGAGCTTTTCCGTCGGGTCTTAGCCAAGGAACTATGGCTTCTTTTCTAGCTATCGCAAGTCGTTTGG
Organism: uncultured Nautiliales bacterium; assembly: GCA_964537435.1. Taxonomy (GTDB): domain Bacteria; phylum Campylobacterota; class Campylobacteria; order Campylobacterales; family Nautiliaceae; genus JALTBU01. Next base: position 1,956 of record CAZIBT010000088.1, read on the forward strand.
TTAATTTATGGGCTAACATTATCGGAAGAGGCATAAGTTCAGGTGTTTCTGTGCAGGCATATCCAAACATCATTCCTTGATCACCGGCACCTATTTCTTCACCTTGTTCAACTCCTTGGCGAATATCTGGGCTTTGTTCTCCAACACCATTCAAAACTCCTGCCGTTCGATAATCAAAACCGAATCTGGCATCCGTATAACCTATTTCTCTTATAACTTCTCTTGCTATTTCTTGCATTGGAGCATAAGTTGTTGTTTTAAGCTCGCCAGCTATAACACAAAAGCCATTACTAAGTAATGTTTCGCATGCTACTTTTGCGTTTTTATCTCTTTCAATTATATAATCCAAAATGGCATCACTGATTTGGTCTGCCATTTTATCTGGATGCCCTTCTGTTACACTCTCACTACTAAATAAATATTCTCTCATTGTTGTCCTTTTTATTAATTTGAATTAATTTGCATACTACTATTTTGAAAATATTTACATAAATATTTTCAAAAGACAATAATATGCGCTTGTATTATAGCAAAATAATAAAGCAAAATAACAAAAAATTGGAGACTGAGTAAATAAGATTTTTAATAATAACTACAAAGATAAAAACATAACAGCTTCGTGCTTCATTTTATTTTGCAACACTCAAATGTTGCTAAAAATTTGCTCGCCTTGCGCCTTTTTGGTAGATGCAATTTTTTAAACGCAAAATTTTCGTTAAATTCCTAAGCGTTTTTGTTTTTACTTTTTCGTTGTTTAGTCAGTGGCAAAAATTGAAAATATAAGATTAAGAAAGAGTTATTTAAAAAAAGAAATTTTAGAGCTTAGCTCTAATTTCTTTTGTAGCGTCAACCATATTTTTTAGACTAGGTTTTACTTCTTCCCATTTTCTAGTTTTTAAACCGCAATCTGGGTTAATCCATACTTTTTCTTTTGGTAAAACATCTAAAATAGCGTTGATTTGGTCTACTATTTCTTCTTTAGTTGGGATTCTTGGGCTGTGGATATCATAAACTCCAGGTCCTATTTCACCTTTGTATCCTCTTTCTTTGAATATTTTAAGTAAAGAGTTGTCGCTTCTTGCATTTTCTATAGAAATAACATCAGCGTCCATATCTTCAATAGCGTCCATAATATCGCTAAATTCAGAATAACACATATGTGTATGAATTTGAGTTTCAGGTTTTACACTTGAAGTTGTAATTCTAAAGCTTGTAATTGCCCACTCTTCATAATCAGTTCTTTTTTCAGATCTTAAAGGATATCCTTCTCTAAGTGCCGCTTCATCAACTTGAATAACTTTAATTCCAGCTGCTTCAAGAGCCTCAACTTCATCTCTAATAGCTAGTGCCATTTGAAAAGCTGTATCTCTTTTAGGTTGATCGTCTCTGACAAAAGACCAGTTTAGCATTGTAACAGGCCCAGTTAACATACCTTTCATTGGTTTATTAGTTAAACTTTGAGCATAAGATATCCATTCAACTGTCATATCTTTTGGTCTAGATACATCTCCAAAAATTAAAGGAGGTTTTACACATCTGCTTCCATAACTTTGAACCCATCCGTTTTGAGAAAAAGCAACGCCTTGAAGTTGTTCACCGAAATATTCAACCATATCATTTCTTTCAAATTCTCCATGCACCAAAACGTCAAGTTCGATTTCTTCTTGAAACTCGACTAAATCTTTAATCATTTTTTTAATTTGAGCTTTATATTCTTCTTCGTTTATTATTCCATTTTTGTAATCTCTTCTTAATTTTCTAAGTTCTGGAGTTTGTGGAAAACTTCCAATTGTTGTTGTTGGTAAAATAGGATATTTTAAATTTTCATGTTGAAGTTTGATTCTCTCTTCAAATGGCATACTCCTATGTTTATCTTTTTCTGTTAAATTACTTACTCTATCTTGAACGATTGGGTCATGAATTTTATTAGAAGTTTTTCTTGTTGCGATTGCTTTTTTATTTCCTTCTAATATTTCTTTGTCATTTTCGCTAAGTTTTTCGTTTTTAACAAGTTTATTGATAACTCTTATTTCATCAAGTTTTTCAAGAGCATAACTTATCCATGATTTGATATCTTCATCCATTTTTGTTTCATATTTTAGAGTATATGGAACATGTAATAAAGAGCAGCTACTACCAATATGAATTTTGTTACTATCTGCAGTTTCGATTAGGCCTTTTATAAATTCTGCTGATTTTTCAATATCATTTACCCATACATTTCTACCATTTACAATTCCAATTCCAACTTCTTT
>CAZIBT010000089.1:0-4139 GCA_964537435.1 uncultured Nautiliales bacterium
CATAAAACACCTTATAAAGCAGATTATATAAATAAATATGTAAAAGGAATAAAAGAACTTGAAGCATTCTTTACAACAGGAGAAGGAAAAAAATATACACCTGAATGGGCTGAAAAAATAACTGAAATTCCTGCTAGCACAATCAGAAGACTTACAAAAGAATTTTCTGATGCAGCAGAAAAATACAAAGGTGCTGCAAACTGCTATAGAAGTAGAAAATCAACATGGTATTTTCAAGATTTCGAATTCAGACGAGCTCAGGCAATATTTAATTCTATCCACGGATGTGTAAACAGACCAGGCGGAATTTTGCTAGGAAGAGGATTGAAACTAGAAAGCTATGAATACGAGGATTATCCAATTTATGACAATGCAAAAACAAGAATTGATATTGCAACTGTTAAAAAAGGAGAGTATCCTCTAATTAACCCTACAAAAGGTTCATGGCCAGTATTTAGGGATAAAGTCTTAGAAATTAATAAAAAATGGATAGCGGCAGGAAGACCAAGACCTGATGAAAACGGAAATTACAAAGGATTAGGACCAAACGAATACCCTGTAAGAGTTATGTTCGAATACAAACAAAACCCTATGCAATCAGTTCCGGAATATGAAAAAACGGCGGAAATGTATAAAACAATGGATTTGGTTGTATGTATCGATATTTTACCTACTGATACTGCTCTTTATGCAGATGTAATTTTGCCTGATCAAACATATCTTGAAAGAGAATCGCTTGTTAAAGGATTTAACATAAAAGAACCTTTTATAGCTTGGAGACATAAAGCTTCTAAAGCAAGAGGCGAAGCCAAATATATGTATGACATATGCAAAGAGCTTGCAAAAAGAATTCAAAAACCTCTTGCGGCTATTACATTCAAATATACATGGGCAGAAGGCGGATTTGACGTCGAATTACCAAAAGATTTCGATTTAGCAAAATATCTAACAGATGATTTTAAAATAGATGTGAAAAAATTAAAACAAGATTATAATGACCCTAAATTAATTAAAGCTATTTTAGAAGATGCAAGCGATGATAATTTGGGTATTGAAACATTTAACTTTTTAGCAGGATTTGAAAAAACCCCTGATGAATTTAATAAAGAAGTAATGAGTGAAATTTACGGAAAAGAAGCTGCAAAAGTTGCAGATGAGTGGGGAGTTTATTGGCCTGGAATGGAAAAAGCAGTAAAATCAGGATTATTTGATGAAAAATATAAAATTTATAAAAAAGACGATCATAACAAACACGATTTGATTTATGAAGTATGGGATAAATATTCAACACTCCCAAAAGATTATTACATAGTTCCTAAAAAAGGAAAATATATAAAAGTAGCACTTAAAAACTTAGAAGGAAAATCATTTAAAAACCCAATTACTGGAAAATTTGAAAAATTAAAAGCATTCCCTATTTGGAGAGATTCTCTATATAGAGAACCTGACACTTCAAAACATGAAGCAAGAATAGTTTTCGGAAGACATGCTTATTTTACTCAAAGTATGCATACGAATAACTATCTACTTTTGGATTTGATGAATTACAACTATATATGGATTAATGATGAATTGGCAAAAGAATTGGGTCTTAAATATAAAGACGAAGTTGAACTTGTCAATTATCAAGGAATAACTGAAAAAGGAAAAGTTTATCCTACAAAAAGAATAAGAAAAGACACATTATTTATTGCTACTGGTTTTGGTGCTCAAAACCCTATGCAAACACTTGGATATAAAAACGGTGTTTCACAAGCAATTATTTGTGATAATGCGATCGAACCTATTATAGGAGCGGCGAGTATGCATGAAACCATAGTAAAAATAAGAAAGGTGTAAAAAATGGCAAACTATGCAATAGCACTTGAATTTCAAAACTGTATTGATTGTAGAGCATGCGAAGTTGCATGTAAAGACGAAAACGGCGTAATGCTTGGAGCCGATAAGCAAAGAATATGGGTAGGAATTGTAGAAGGCGGAACAACTCTTGCCGATACTTTTCTTAATTTTTACCCAAGTCAGTGCAATCACTGCGAAGAAGCTCCTTGTGTTACAGTATGCCCTACAGGAGCTAGTCATTATGCACAAGGCGGAATTGTTAAAGTAGACCCTAATATGTGTATTGTATGTAAAGGTTGTATGGAAGCCTGTCCTTATGGAGCAAGATTTGTCGATGAAACAAAACATGCAGTTGATAAATGCACATTTTGTGATGGTAGAATTCAAGAATTTGGAACTACCGCTTGTAGTGCAACTTGTCCTACTAAAGTAAGAACTTTCGGTGATTTGGAAGATGAAAGTTCAGACATCGTTCAACTTCTCAAAAAAAGAAAATTTTTCGTTTTAAAAGAAAACGAAGGCACTATGCCTAAACTTTTTTATTTGGTTCCTGAAAATGAAGATTTAGCAAGAAGAATGATCGGTGAAGGAATTAAATATCATACATGGAACGAAATAAAAGCTAAATATGAAGCTGAGGCTGAAGCTAAAAAGCCTGAGTGGAAAAAAGCGTAAGGAGCTAAAATGGATAAATATATTCAATGCTGCGGATTAAATATAAAAAGGGTAAATTTTTTTCAATTGTTTTTCAATAAAACTATGATTATAGCTTATATTCTTCTTGCAATAGGACTTATAGGCTGGTATGAAATTATGATGTTAAGATGGGCGCACGATTTTGTAAATACAAGAAGTATTATAAATTTGATTAATAGCGGAAGTGCAGATCATATTAAAATGGCAGCAGAAGCTATAAAAGACCAGATTTTCAATCTTCACGAAATAGAAGAAGTAAATAAGGCGGAGCCTTGGGGATTGTTTGTAGCTCAGTATACTTATTTGTTATATGGAGGTAGTGCACTTATTTTCTTAACTGCCTTAGCTGAGCTTTTTCATCTCAAAATTGCTCCAAAAGTTGCAGCAGCACTTATAACTTTTGGTATTTCAATGGTTTTTGGAGGACTTATTTCAATCGCAACAGACTTGGCAAATGTTTTGCATATTTACTGGATGTTTTTGAACCCACAACCTCAAAGCGGTATGTGGCTAATGCTTCCATTATATACAATATATATTCCATTCACATTTATTGAAATTTATTTTCTTATTACAAACAAAAGAGATTTGGCTAGAAAACTTGCTTTATGGCTTGTAATTATTGGAATTTTAATAGATTTGGGAGAATTTTTCATCCAAGGACTATTGTTTAATTTAAATACTCCAAGACATTTATGGACACAAATTCCATGGCTTTGGATTTATTTCTTAATTACTGGTGGAGTAACAGGTATAGGAGGAGCTGCTATATTCGGATTTTTGGGACTTAGAAATAAACCTTATTTTAATGATTTTATTAAAGTTGTGGCTAATACAGGCATAGTATTGGCCGTATTGGTTGCATTATACGAAATTATTAATTTTATGAGTGTCGATCCTAAATGGTTTGATTTATTACTAAGCGGAAGTCCTATAAGCTGGATGTATTGGACATGGATAATTCTTGGAATTATTGTTCCGTTTATTTTATATTTGACTAAAAAACCTTCACTTGTATTTTTAGGGGGTATTTCAGCTGTAATTGGTGCATTTTTTATGAGAGTAAGTTTTACATTAGGAGGAAACATTGTTCCAATGACCAATAGATTTGGAACAGGTTATGAAGCTACAAGTATTTATAGATTGGATTCACTCAAACCTTATGCATATATTGCACCGCATACTATGGAAATTTTGATTATCATAGGTTGTGTAGGTGTAGGTATTGCCGTTTATTCTTTACTTGATTCGTTATTCGATGTTAGAAACATCAACGACAGCGTAGAACATTAATTCTACGCTCTTTTTTAATTTTACCTCATTATTATTCTTCTTTTTTTAATTTTTTTCTTTATTTATATTTCATACATTTAAAATTTAAAACCATTTTCTTACCTCTTTTTTTCATAAACAAATTATAATTATATAACTTTTATAATTTTTTCTTATCTCATTATAATTTTTCTTTTATTTAAGATAATTTTCCTCTTTTTTAATATATTTAAGATATAATTAATAATTAATTTATGAAAGGTTAAAAATGAGCAAACCAAAAATTGTAGTTTTAGGTGCCGGTATTTCTGGACACACTGCGGTTTTAAACC
>CAZIBT010000090.1:0-4105 GCA_964537435.1 uncultured Nautiliales bacterium
ATGATTGGATTTAGAGGAGCTGCCAGATATTCTCATCCAAACTATAAAGAAGGATTTGAGCTTGAATGTCTTGCAATGAAAAGAGCAATTGAAGAAATGGGATTTGACAATATTGTTTTAATGATTCCGTTTTGTAGAAGAGTTGAAGAAGGTAAAAGAGTAAAAGAGACTATGAAAGAATTCGGACTTGATGTAACTACCTATGTAATGTGCGAAATTCCAAACAATGTTATTCAAATAGACAAATTCCTTGAAATTTATGACGGAATTAGTATTGGAACAAACGATTTAACACAACTAACACTAGGAGTTGATAGAGATTCTCAAATAGTTGCATTTGATTATGATGAAAGAGATGAAGGTGTTAAGACAATGGTTAAAATGGCGATTGAAGGAGCTAAAAGAAACGGCAAATATAATGGCCTTTGCGGTCAAGCACCAAGCGATTATCCTGAATTTGCAGAATTTTTGGTCAAAATTGGGATTGAGAGTATGAGTTTAAATCCGGATAGCGTTTTAAAAACTATAAAAGCAATAGCAGAAATGGAGAATAAAAATGTATGATGTAATATGCATTGGAGGCGGACTTAATTACTCCGCCGCAATTGTTTTAGCTAAAGCTGGAATGAAAGTAGCTTTAATAGAAAAAGATTTAAATCACTTAGGGGGAGTTTGTTTAAATGAAGGTTGTATTCCTTCAAAAAATCTACTCCATAGAACAAAAGCACTGTTTGAAACAAAAGAAGAATGTTTTGAAGGTGAAAAAAAGATAAATCTAAATAAACTCCAAAAAATTATCGATTCATCAATCACAGCTTCAAGAAACGGGGTAAAATCTCAAATTTTGGCAAGCGGAGTTGAATTAATACAAGGAGAGGCAAAAGTTATCGATCAATATAAAGTTCAAGTAAATGACAAAACAATACAAGCAAAATATATCATTATAGGAACCGGCTCTCATCCTAGAATTCCAAAAGGAATTGAAGTAGATCACAAAAAAATAATTACTTCGCACGAAGCTATAAAATTAAAAAATTTTCCAAAAGAAATAACAATTTACGGAAGTGGTGCCATAGGAGTAGAATTTGCATCTTTTTTTGCAATAAATGGCGTAAAAACAAACCTTATTTTCAGACATCAAAATCTCTCACGTAAATTTCCGGAAAATATCGACAAAAAAATCCAAATATTACTTAAAAATAACGGTGTAAATTTAATACCAAATACTTCAATAAATTCTGCAAAAACAGATAAAAAAGTTATCATTGAAACTAATAACGGTAAAATTGAAACCGAAATGCTTTTGGTAGCAACCGGCAGAATTCCTAACACTGATGCTGTGGCAACCGATAAAATAACCGTCTCAAAAGGAATAGATACAAATGAATATTTCCAAACAAGCTTGCCTAATGTTTTTGCAATAGGTGATTGTAACGGCAAACTTATGTTAGCACATGCAGCAAGGGCCGAGGCTCTTAATGTCGCAGATTTTATTTTGGGTAAAAAAGAGGTTTTAAATCTTGATAATATTCCTAAATTTATCTATTCCATACCTTTAAGTTACGCTAATATCGGAGTAACTTCTTCAAATTCCGCCACTTTTCCTATTAAACATCTAGGAATTAGAGCAGCTATCCCTTATGCTGAGGATGGAGAAATAACTCTATATGCTGATGATGAAGGATTTATAATTGGAGCCGATATATTTTCACCTTACGCCGAGGAAATTATAGGAATTGTAGCAACAGCTATTATGAGTGAAATTGATATTAAAACTTTTGAAAAAGTAACTTTTCCTCATCCTACATTTGCAGAGGCAATAGATAGGGTTTTAAGGAGGTTTCAATGAAAACGGAAGATTATAAAAATATACCGGTAGAAAAAGTTGCTGCCGAACTTAATACAGATATTAATAAAGGTTTAAGCACTAATGAAGCAAAAGAGAGACTAAAAAAATATGGATTTAATGAAATACCGGAATATAAAGAGCCTCTGTGGCACAGAATTTTTAGAAGATTTTGGGGGCCTATTCCTTGGATGATAGAAATTGCTGCTATTTTAAGTGCAGCTGTAAGACACTGGGAAGATTTTGTAATCATTTTAATTATGCTTTTTGTTAATGCTGGACTTGATTTTTACCAAGAGCATAAAGCCCTTAATGCAATAGATGCCTTAAAGAAAAAACTTGCCAAAAAAGCATTGGTTCTTAGAGATGGCAAGTGGATAGAAATATTAGCAAAAGAAATAGTCCCGGGAGATATTGTAAAAATAAAAATTGGAGATATAATCCCAGCGGATATGAAATTAATCGGAGGCGGTGATTTTTTATCAATCGATCAATCGGCTCTAACAGGTGAAAGTTTGCCTGTAACCAAAAAGCCAGAAGATATTGTTTATTCAAATTCAATTGTAAAACAGGGTGAAATGATTGGTATTGCAGTAGCAACAGGGCTTAATACATATTTTGGAAAAACAGTTAAACTGGTTGCGAAAGCAGAAGCTAATCAGCGAAGCCATTTCCAAAAAATGGTTATTGATGTTGGTAATTTCTTAATTATAGTTACTGTTGTTTTAGTTGCTATTATTATTTTTTACGGAGTAAAAAGACATGAAAATATATTTGAACTATTAGAATTCTCACTTATTTTAACTGTTGCGGCAATTCCTGTGGCATTACCTACCGTTTTAACTGTAGTAATGGCCGTCGGAGCACTTAATTTAGCTAAAAAACAAGCAATTGTAAGCCGTCTTGCAGCAATGGAAGAGTTAGCGGGAATGGATGTATTATGTTCTGATAAAACCGGAACACTTACACAAAACAAAATGACTGTCGGTGAGCCTTTTACATTTAAATGCAAACCAGAGGAAATGTTTTTATATGCAATTTTAGCTTCAAAAAAAGAAAATAACGATCCAATTGAAACACCTATTTTTGAATGGGCTGATAAAAATAACTTAAAAATTCCTGAGTTTAAACTTGATAAATTCGTTCCTTTTGATCCTGTGATTAAAAGAACAGAAGCATACGGAGAATTAAATGGAGAAAAAATAGTTGCCACAAAAGGAGCTCCTCAGGTAATTATAGAAATGTCAAACTTAACTGATGAAGAAAAACAAAAAGTTTATAAAAAAGTAGAAGAATTTGCCCAGGATGGATTTAGAACTCTAGGTGTTGCATATAAAAAAGAAGGTGAAGACAAATTTACATTTTTAGGACTTATTCCTTTGTTTGATCCTCCAAGAGAAGATAGCAAAGAGGCAATTAAAGAAGCACATGACAAAGGTGTTGAAGTTAAGATGGTAACAGGTGATAATGTAGCTGTTGCAAGATATATCGCTAAAATTTTAGGTATTGGAGAAAATATTTATTCAATTAAAGAGCTGAAAAACGAAACATATGATGAATATGTAACTTTAGCAGAAGTTATTTCTGAAGCTTTGCTTAAAACAATGAATCTAAGTGATGAAGAAATAAAGAAAAAAACTAACGCCATTGTGAAAATCGTCCAAAATGAAATTGGCAAAAAACTAAAAAGAGGTGTTGTTAAAAGACACGAAAGCGAAATTGTCAAAATAATAGAAGAAGCCAACGGATTTGCCGAAGTTTTCCCGGAAGATAAATATTTTATCGTCGATGAGCTACAAAAAGCAGATCATATTGTTGGTATGACTGGTGATGGTGTAAATGACGCTCCAGCTCTTAGAAAAGCAGATACAGGTATTGCAGTAAGCGGTGCTACTGATGCAGCAAGAGCTGCTGCTGATATTATCCTTATGGCTCCTGGACTTAGAGTAATAGTTGATGCTATAAAAGAAGCCAGAATTACATTTGAGAGAATGAAAAGTTATACAATTTACAGAATTGCTGAGACTATCAGACTTATTTTATTTATGACTTTATCTATTGTTATTTTTAATTTTTACCCGTTAACTGCATTAATGATTATTCTTTTGGCACTGCTTAATGATATTCCAATTCTTTCAATAGCTTATGATAATACAAAAATAGCAAAAAAACCAGTTCGTTGGGATATGAAAGAGATGCTAGTATTATCAACATGGCTTGGTGTTGCCGGAGTTTTAAGCTCATTTACAATCTTTTATA
>CAZIBT010000091.1:0-4090 GCA_964537435.1 uncultured Nautiliales bacterium
ACTCTTGGCATAACAATCAAATTTTTAAAATCAGTAAATTTGTTTTTTTTATAAAGCTCTATCCCAGCCCTTGCTATCATTGCCGCATTATCGCTTGTATATTCCATTTCAGGATAAAAAAGATTAAAATGAAATTTTTTTGATAATTTCTCAAACTCCTCCCTCACTCTCTTGTTTGCGCTGGCACCTCCTACTATTGCAAAATTAATAGGATGATATTTTTTTATTGCCCTTTTACTCATAAAAACCAGATGTTCTATCGCTTTTTCCTGAAAAGAAGCGGCAATATCTTCTTTTTTATATCTGTCTTCTTCAATAACTAGTCTAACAGCATTTTTAAGCCCTGAATAACTGAATTTAATATCGGGAGAATTTTTAAGAGGAAGAGGCAAAGAAATAATGTTATTTCCTTTTTTTGCCAAATTTTCAATCTCAGGGCCTCCCGGGTAATTAAGTCCCAACATCTTAGCACATTTATCAAAACTCTCCCCAAAACTATCATCAAGCGTGGTGGCAATTTCACATATATTATCAATTCCGTTAAAATTCAATATTTTGGTATGACCTCCGCTTATAAGCAACACCATTATGGGTTTGATTTCATCTTTTTCAATAAAAAGAGAATATATATGCCCTATTAGATGATTAACGGCAATAATTGGTAAATTTAAAGAAATTGAAAGAGCTTTTGCCATCATAACGCCTTCTTGCAAAGTAACTGAAAGCCCAGGAGCATTGGTAACGGCAATAGCTTTTAATTTTGGGAAAAATTTTTTTGTCTCCTCCAAAATCTTAGGAAGAGTCTTAGCATGAAGGCGACTTGCAAGCTCTGGCACCACTCCTCCGTATTTTGCATGTTCTATCTCTTGGGATATTTTTTTATGAAATAAAAGTTTTTTATTTTTAATATCCATTACTGCAATACTTGAATCATCACAACTGCTTTCAATCGATAAAATCATAAATTTCCTTTTTTAAAGGTATTTTAACATTAATTTTTTAATATAATACATTAAAATAAAAGGAGTTTAAAATGAAAGTATTATTAATTGAAGATGATGTAAAGTTATTACAAAACATAAAAATGGGGTTAAAACAACAAGGATTTAGGGTAGATACAGCAAAAGATGGAGAAGAAGGGCTTTATTTGGCACAAAATAACAAATATGATGTATTGATAGTGGACTGGATGTTACCAAAACTTTCAGGCCTTGATTTAATCAAACAATTAAGAAAAGAAGGCAATAGAACACCTGTTTTGATTTTAACTGCAAAAAGCGATATTGAAGATAAAGTAGAAGGTTTGCAAGTTGCAGATGATTATCTTACAAAACCTTTTGATTTTGCAGAACTAATCGCAAGGATAAAAGCACTTTATAGAAGAAGCCAAAATATTGATGACAACGTCTTAAAAATTGCCGATTTGGAATTAAACCCGGAAACAAAAGAGGTCAAAGTAGGCGGCAAATATATTGATCTTACGGCAAAACAATTTGAACTTTTGAAATACTTGATGGTAAATAAAAACAAAATTGTAAGTCCGGAAATGATAGCAAATAATTTATGGGAAATGGATGATGAGATTAATTCGAATGTAATTAATGTTTATCTTTCCCATATCAGAAAAAAAGTAGATAAAAATAGAAAAAGACCTTTAATTAAAACAATCAGGGGAATGGGCTTTAAAATAAGCGATGAATAATTTAAAAAACCAGCTTTTTTATAAATTCGCCTTAATTGTTTTTTTGATTATTATTTTTTTCGAAGGGGCAATGCTTGTTGCACTTAAAATATCGTTTGATATACATTTAAAGGACAAATTAGCACTTGTGGCAAGTGAAATAAATCCATCAAATTTTTCAACAAAAACACTTTTAAAAATTCAACGTAAAAATAAAATTTTTCCTCTTTTTGTAAAAATAATTAAAACAAACCAAAAAATAAAAATCAATAAAAAAAACCATTTTTCAATAGAATATTTAATTAAAGGTGATAAAAAAGAAAAACTTCTAACCTATATAAAACAAAAAAATGGTTATATTATTAAAATAGCTACTTTTTATTCAACAAATGACGATAAAATCGAAATTATAAAAACCATTTCATTATTGATTTCGTTCATTATTTATCTTATTGCTTTAATGGTAGGATATCAGTTTATTGATACTATTGTAAAAGAAATTTATATTTCATTTAAAAAACTGAGGAATTTTAATTCAAATGTTTCTCATGAATTTAAAACTCCCCTTGCTATTATAAAAACGGAAATAGAAGTTGCATTAATGAATAAAAACAAAAACTGTGATAAAATATTCAAATCTATTTTGCACGAGGTTAATTATTTAAATGATATTACAGACAAACTTCTTTTTCTTACCAAAAAAGATTTTAAAAACTGTAAATTAATCAAAATTGACCTGGAAGATATAATATTAGAACTTTTTGAAAAATATTCAAACAAAATCCATATCGCTCTTCATATTAACGAAAACGACGAATATATCATAAAAGGAGATAAAACACTTTTAAAAATGGCTCTTGCAAATTTAATAGAAAATTCAATTAAATACAAAGCTTTAAAAATAGATATTTTTCTTAAAAAAACAAAAAATAAAATTATATTAACCATAAAAGATAATGGCATTGGAATTCCTAAGCACAAATTGCCTTTTATTTTTGATGAATTTTACAGGGTTGATGAATCACATAATAAAAGCATTAAAGGTTTTGGTCTTGGACTTAGTATTGTCAAAAACATTCTTCAAGCACATAAAGCTAAAATAAATGTGAAAAGTGAAAAAGGGGTTGAATTTATTATTGAATTCCCTATAGAATAATGGTATAATTTCATTGCCCCAGCCCTGTGCAAGGGCGATAAGAGGCAACGCTTCAGGCCCGGAAGGGAGCAGAGCACCTTTTATCGTCCTGTGCCGCAGGTTTCTGGGGTGCTTAAAAATCCTTTCTATAACCTCTGATACAAATATCATCCAAATATATTATTTGATGAAATTAAAAATACTATAAATACAAAAATAAAAAAATTATAGATATATTAAATTAAGCCATCAATTATCTTGCATACTGTTATTTTTATCTTTATTTCTTGAATTTTTTATAAATACTTCAAAAGGAATAGAATCTTTAATATGTAAATCTTGTTGAGGAAATGGTATTCCAATTCCAGCATTATTCAAAGCATTATAAATCATTTTTAAAAATTCGCTCCTTGTTCTTTTTGGTCTTTTAGCATATTCTCCTTTTACCCATACAAAAAGTTCAAAATTAAGAGAATTATCAGCCATTTCCAAAAAAATAACCCTTGGAGAAATATCCGTTGAGAATAATTTTTGTGTTTTTACAAAAGGTAAACTTGACTTTTCAAGAGCACTTAAAATTACTTCTTCTACTTTATTTATATCACTCCCGTATTCTACACCAAAAGGCACTCTAAAACGGACTAAATCATCCCTCATTGTCCAATTGATTACATTATTTTGTATAAAAGATTGATTTGGAACGATTATATCTATATTATCATTTGTTCTAATAACGGTTGAACGCATGGAGATATCAATAACCTCTCCTTTTGTATTTGCATCAATTTCTATATAATCCCCTATTTTAATACTTTTTTCAAACATTAAAATAACACCACTTACAAAATTACTCACTATATTTTGAAGCCCAAAACCAATACCTACTGAAAGTGCACCAGCTATAATAGCCAATGAACTTAAATTAAGCCCTACGCTTTTTAGAGCAATCAAAAAAGTTAGAGTTAAAATAAAATAATATCCCATATTAGCAAGAAGTGTGGCAGTAGAAAAAGAAATTTCATATTTATCCCTCAAAGAATAAATAATTTTTTTATAATATTTTCCTATAAACCAACCTATTATTATTATTAGAAGCATAACAATAAAATCAAAAGGAGTAATCATTTTACCTGAAAGTTTAAATAAAGGATAATCTAAAATCGAAACAATTTTAGAAAGAATTATTTTAATTTCGCTCTTTGACTGATATAAAAAAATTTTACTACCAAATTTAAATTTTTCAAAATCAAACATTAAATAATTTAATGCTATTG
>CAZIBT010000092.1:0-4050 GCA_964537435.1 uncultured Nautiliales bacterium
AAAGATTTTTTAGATATTATCCAAAATTAAACTTATATATCGGAGTGAAAGTAGATAAAACAAATCTTCAACAAAAGATATTGAAACAGAAAAATAAAATGGATAAAGTTGTAAAAGATATTATTATCCAGTTTGTAATAGCCGGCATTGTTTTTCTTATTATTATTTTTATTGCGGATGTTTTTATTGTGAAATGGCTGGAACAATTATTTATTAAATATGAAGATGAATTAATAGAACAAAAAGAAAAAGCAAAAGCTTCAGAAAAGGCAAAAGCGGAATTTTTGGCAAATATGTCTCATGAAATACGAACTCCTCTTAATGCGATGTTTGGATTTATTACAATTTTAAAAGAAAAAGAGATGGATGATGAAAGCAGGAAATATCTGAATATTATAGAAAAATCGGGTAAAAATTTACTGACAATTATAAATGATATACTTGATTTTAGTAAAATTGAATCAGGTAAAATGACTATAGAAAAGATAGAATTTAATCCAAAAGAAGAAATTGAAATTATTAAAAATTTATTTACCTCAAGTGCAAGCCAAAAAAATATTTTACTTAAATTTGATGAAAATAATCTAAAATGGAATATTGTTTCAGACCCTACAAGAATAAAACAGGTAATTGCGAATTTATTAAGCAATGCAATTAAATTTACACCTGAAAATAAAAAGATTATATTAAATGTAACATATGATGAAAATAAAGAGGAATTGTCTGTTGAGGTTATTGATGAAGGAATAGGGATATCAAAAGATAAATTAAACACTATTTTTGATAGTTTTTCTCAGGCTGATAATTCAACAACAAGAAAATACGGCGGAAGCGGACTTGGACTTACAATTTCATCTAAATTAATTGAACTTTTGGGAGGGAAATTAAAAGTTGAGAGTGAAGTAGGCAAAGGAAGTAAATTTTATTTTACCATTCCTGCTAAAAAAACAAAATTAATACCAAAAAAAGAAAAAAAAGAGACAAAAAAAACATTAGACGAAAAATTTGATAAATATATTTTAGTTGTTGAGGATAATCCTGCCAATCAAATGTTTATGGAGGTTATTTTAGATAAAATGGGTGTTAAATTTGATATGGCAAATGACGGAGTGGAGGCGGTGGAAAAATTTAAACAAAATAAATATGATGTGATTTTGATGGATGAGAATATGCCCAATATGGATGGAATAGAAGCAACCCAAAAAATAAGGCAAATAGAAAGGGAAAATCATTTAAACCATATAACGATAGTGGCTTTGACGGCAAATGCAATGGATGGAGATAAAGAGAAGTTTATTTTAGCGGGTATGGATTTTTATCTCTCAAAACCTGTTGATATAGAAAAATTAAAAAATATTTTAAGAAATATAAAATAGCATAATTAATACCAGATTCTTTCCAGATAAAGTCCGTTTGGTTTGGCTAGATGTTTATTTATGACTTTTTTTTTGTCAATTTGATTTTTTAAATCGTTAATACTTAATATTCCTTCATTTATTTTGAATAAAAAGTCCATAATAATTCTTATTTCTCCTCTTAAAAAAGAATTTCCTATAATTTTTATTATTGTTTTGTTTTTATATTCAAAAGCATAAGCATCAAAAATTTCCCTTTTGTAAGAATTGACCTGGCTTCCTGTTTTGGAAAAATATTCAAAATCATGAGCGCCTTTTAAAAGATTTAAGGCATTGTTTAAAAGTTTTAAATCAATTTCTTTTGGATAATAAGTAATATAATTGTCTATAAAAGGATTTGTAAAAGGAGAAATTATATATCTGTAGCTTCTTTTTTTTGCATTAAACCGGGGATTGAAATTTTTGTCTGTTTTTGTGATTTTTTTGAAATAAATTTCGGGCATTACTATTTTATTCAATAATTCTTTTAGTCTGTTTTCTTGCCAAAAATCTGGAATATCAAAACTTATAACCTGATTTAGCGCATGGACTCCTTTGTCTGTGCGTCCGGATGTAATTATTTTTGTATTGATTTTAATTTTTTTTAATGCCTTATCTATTTCTCCTATAACTGTTTTGGCATCAGGCTGAATTTGAAGTCCGTGAAATTTACTTCCGTCATATGAAATTATTGCTTTTACTAAAATTTTATCCTCCATTTATATAAAATAAATCCTGATAAAAAGGATATAAAAGGCAAAATTATTGCCACAGAAAGATGTTTGTTTGCAAATGTTAAAATTATATAAACTGCCAAAATTAAAATTGAAAAAATAAGACTCCTGTTTTTTTGAAGCCTTGGATGAAAAAATGATAAAAGCGGAATAAAAAACAAAAGAGCTGTTGGAATAAGTGCAAAAGGCAGGTATTTTACAAAAACTTTTCTATTGTATAGAAAATAAGTTTTAAAATTAAATAAAGATAAGGAAATGTTTGAAATTTTTTGATTTATCTGCATTTTTTGATAATTTATTGTCAAACTTTTGTTGAAATCATAAAAATTTCCTTTATACAAGTCAAAGTGCAAAACACTTTTTTTTGTATGTAAATTTGCACTTTTTGCCAGAATTATTTCATTTTTTTTATTGTTGTAAAGATAAATATTTTCAAATGAGCGGTTTTTTTTACCTCCGCTTGCAAATAAAACCCAATCTCCCAGTTTTTGAGAAATTTTAGAACTTTGAAGATTGAATTTAGCTTCTTGTTTTTTTTGATTTCTAAAGTTTTTGGAAGCAACTTTTGAGTATGGAATTGATATAAATAAAATAAAAAGATTTATAAAAGAAAAAAGAATGCTTAAAACAATAATCGGTTTTAAAATTTTGATTGGTTTTATTCCGAGTGAAAACATAGCTATGAGCTCTTGTGTTTCTGAAAGTTTTGAAAATTCATTGACCGAAGCTATAAAAAATGCAATGCTTGTTGATAGAAAAATTATTTGAGGCAGGGTTAAAAGATACATTTTAAGAAGTTCAGTAAATGTTATTTGAAAACTTGATGTCATATTGGAGATGGCAATAATAAAAATTAAAGAAATAATAATTCCCAATATAAAAAATATAGTAAAAAAATTTGGGAAAAATCCTCTTAATTCATATTTAAAGAGTTTATCCATAAAGTCTTCCCCAAAGTTCTAAAAAATAATCATTAAAATACCATACTATAAAAGTCCCAAGCGTTAAAAACGGAATAAAAGGAAGTTCTAAATCATTTTTTGCAATTCTTATATAAAGTGAAGGGAAAATCGCAATTAACGAACTTATAAACAGAGCCATTAAAGACAGCTTTACTCCAAGCAATGCCCCCATTGTTCCGGCTACAATTATATCTCCTTCGCCTAAAGCCTCTTTTTTTAAAAAATATGAAACATAAAATCTTACAGCACTTACAAGCCCCATCATTATAAGGGCGTTTTTTATGTTTTCTAAAATATCAGCCGAAGTAAAAACGGCTAAACTCAGGGCCAAAAGATTTAGGCTGTCTGGAACGGCTTTATAATCAAAATCTATCATTGTAAGGGCCAAAAGTGTTGCAAACACAGCAAAACTTATTACAAACCAGATATCAAAAGTATTGAATTTAGTATATACAATAACTGCTAAAATACCGGTTAAAAATTCTATTATAGGATATCTTATAGAAATAGGGTTTTTACAATTTGCACATTTTCCACCAAGTATTATCCATCCTAAAATTGGAATATTATGATACGGTTTTATCCTCTCCCCACATTTAGGACAGCTGCTGGGAGGTGAAACAATACTTTTTCCAAGCGGGATTCTGTAAATTACAACATTCAAAAAACTACCTATTGCAGCACCTATGATAAACACAAACATATATATTAATAAATTTTCCATTTTTTACCTTTTACTATTTAAAATTCAAAACTCTAAACTAAAAACTCTTAATTCCCATATACCCATCTGCTTATAAACCATTATATTCCTCCAAATCTTCTTTCTCTTTTTTTGAACTGATTTATAATATCTTCAAGCTCATTTGGCGTAAAATCAGGCCATAAAGTAGGGGTGAAAAACATCTCGGCATAAGCTATTTGCCATAGTAAAAAATTGCTTAATCTAATCTCTCCGCT
>CAZIBT010000093.1:0-4025 GCA_964537435.1 uncultured Nautiliales bacterium
TTTTTTTGCATTAATCTCTTTTTCTTTTATTTCTTTAAAATTATACGGTTTAATGGTATGTGTTTTAACTTTTCCTCCATTTACTATTTTACTCAATTACCTCTTCCTCCGCTCCTATTGATACTTTTCCTTCTTCGGCAAGTTTTTGAACAACTTCAATAACTTTTCTTTGTGCAGATTCAACTTCTTTAACTTTCACAGGACCCAAAAATTGCATCTCTTCTTCAAACGCTGCCGCAGCCCTTTGAGACATATTGGCAAGGAATTTTTGTTTAAGCTCTTCTGGAGCTCCTTTTAAAGCAATCATTAATGTATTTTTATCAACTTCTTTTAATATTTCTCTTATAGCGGTATTGTCTAGTTTGAGAATATCTTCGAAAGTAAACATTTTTTCTTTAATCTGTTCTGCCAACTCAGCATTTGTTTGTTCTATATGTTTAAGTGTAGATTTTGCGGCTTTTTGCCCAAGTCTATTAAAAATTTCCGCAACATATCTAACACCTCCTATTTCTACTTTATATCCTGTGAGGGATTCAAGTTTTGTTTCAAGAATCGCACTTACTCTTTTTATTACCTGAGGTGAAATATCTCCAAGATTACTCATTCTCATTAAAACTTCAGCTCTAAGTTCATCAGGAAAATAACTAAGTGTTTCAGCCGCACTGCTTGGATCCATATGAGCCAAAATCAAAGCAATGGTTTGAGGATGCTCATTTACAATAAAGTCTGCAAGCTGTTGGGGTTTGACTTTTTGTAAAAATCCAAAATTCTGTTCGCTTTGAAGAGATTTTGAGAGTTTATCCAACACTTTTTTGGCTTCTTCAGGGCCTAATGCTTTATAAAGAATTTCTTTTGCGTATTCAAGTCCACCACTTGCAATATATTGATTTGATTGAAATATTACATAAAATTCTTCCAATACAGCAGCAGCAATTGCTTTGTCAATAGTTTTGGCCGTTGCAATATATTTTGAAATTTCAGTTATGGTATCCACATCCATATAAGAAAAAATCTGTGCTGTTAAATCCTCTCCTACTTGAATTAACAAAATTGCAATCTTTTCAGGCATAGAAAGTTCGTCTAATATTGCCTGTTGTTGTGGAGATAAAGCCATTTTTTTACCTTTATTTTGTTTCCGGTTGTTCTTCTTTAATTAAATTTTCAAGCACTTTTGCTACCTGTTCGGTATTGTCTTCTACTAGCTTTGTAACCCTTTCAAGTAAAACTTCGTATTTCAGCTCCTCTTCATTAACATTGCTGCTTATGCCCAGTTGTTGTTCAACTTTTTCTTTTAATTCTTTTATTTTATCATAAGTTGATTCAATTTCTTCTTCATTTATTTCAATTTCATGTTTTATAGGTTTTTCTTCTTCAATTTTAAACTCAAGCATTTTTTGTGTAAAAGGAACTATTACTTTTTTGTAAAATACAAATAAAATAATTATCAATAAAAGATATTTCAACACCACCTCCGCAGGAGATAAATATTCATTTATTATATTCATAATTTTTCCTGTTTTGGAATTATTTTGGGAATTTAAATGATTGAACTGAAATGAAGTTACACTTACACTATCCCCTCTTTTTGGATCAAATCCTATAGTGTTTTTTACTAAATTTTCAATATTAGCTAATTCAAGTTTACTTAAAGGAACGAATTTTATTTTTCCATTCTTACCTTTTTCATAATGTCCATCTACCACAACAGCAGCCGTAATTCTTTTTATTTTTGCTAGAGGTTCAATAATATTTTTTATTGTAGTTGAAATTTCATAATTAGTTGTATCTTCACTTTTAGTATATTTTTCTGTTGTTTGTGAATTTTTAAGTCCTTGCACAGGACCAATATTACTCACTGCACCTGGAACTCCTCCCACTTGTTTTGGCTTCATACCAACCTTGCTTTCATCAATAGTTTGTTCGCTTCTAACTACATTGTTTGGATCATAAAGAGTAGCTTTTGATTTTATTTGTGAAAAATCATAATCTATATTTACTTTTGCCACAACTTTGTTTCTTCCGCCTACAATAGGAGCCAAAATGGAAACAATATTATCTTCAAGCTGTTTTTCCATTCTTCTTTTATATATCATTTCTGTTTTTAACAAATTGTTTGTCTTGGTAAGTTCGTCATTTTCCCCCAGAGGATTTCCATATTGATCAACAATTTTTACATTAGAAGGTTTAAGTCTTGGAACTGCTGCAGCTATTAAATTTTTAATTCCTTGGATTTGCTTGGGAGTTAAAATCATATTAGGTCTTAATTTAATCAAAACAGAAGCCGTAGGAGGAGTTTGCCTTGAAACAAATACCGATTGTTTAGGTATAGCAATATTTACTTTTGAATCCTCCACCGCATCTATAGCATCTATTGTTCTTTCAAGCTCACCTTCAAGGGCTCTTAAATATTTTATTCTTTGTTCAAACGCCGTAGCCCCAAAAGAATTTTTATTAAACAACTCAAATCCCACAGTGCTTGATTTTGGAAGACCTTGCGCTGCAATTTCAAGCCTAGTTTTTTGAACCACATTTTTAGGAACTTCAATAACTCCATTCTCAGGTATTACATATGGAATATTTTTTTTATCCAAATATTGCACTATTAAAGCAGCGTCTTGAGGTTTTAGATTATCAAAAAGAACAGCATATCCACTTTTTGTTTTAGTAGGATGTGAACTGAAAACTATTAAAAAAGACAAAATTGAAATTATTGCAACAATAGACCCAATAATAATATATTTTTGTTTTTTGTTTAATTTATTGAAAAAATATATTACCTGTTTGAAAAGTGATTCAAAATTCAATTAATGTCCTTAATGTTTTTAATAATTTATCATTTTCATCAGATTTTCCTATTGTAATTCTAACAGCATCAAAACCATATCCCGCCATATCTCTTATAATTATACCCTTTTTTAAAAGCTCATTGACAATTTTTGTTGAATTTTTTACATAAAAAACAATAAAATTAGTCCAGCTTTTTATATATTTTAAATTTTTTTCATTAGCAAAATCTATATATTTTTGCATTTGTTCAAAATTTTTCTTTATACCCATATCAACCCATTCTTCATCTTCAAGAGCGTTTATGGCGGCAATTAAAGAAAGAGTAGTAATATTAAAAGGAGGTCTTAATTTATAAAGATTTTTGATAATAAATTCATTAGCTATACCATAACCTACCCTCATTCCTCCAAGCCCATAAGCTTTACTAAATGTCCCTGTATATAATACATTTGGATAATTCAAAATTTTTGAAGGCTTTATTTCTTTGCTTTTATCTTTAAACGCTGCAAATTCCTGATAAGCTCCATCAATAATAATAAGTGTTTCTTTATCTATTTTTTCAATAAATTCAAAAACATCCTTTGCATCCAAACACTCTCCCAAAGGGTTATTTGGAACACATAAAAATATAATTTCTGGTTTTTGTTTTTTATAAATTTCATAAAATTCATCCAAATTATGTTCTTTTGAAGGTGTTTTCAAAATTTCAGCTCCTACTTGCTTTGAATAAATTTCATACATTGCAAATGTAATGCCAGCCATCAAAACTTTTTTTGGATTAATCGCATAAACGGCAAATTCAAGGACTTGATCGCTACCTGCACCTATAATTATGTTAGAACTTTTTACATTATGTTTTTTTAAGAGTTTTTCTTTTAATTCATAAAAGCTATCATCTGGGTATCTGTGCATAAGATATGCATTTTTTTTGACAGATTCTATAACTTTTGGAGAAGGTCCATATGGATTTTCATTACTGGCAAGTTTAATTATCTCTTCTGGTTTAATACCATATTCCCTCACAACCAGCTCAATAGGTTTTCCCGCTTCATAAGTCTTTAAATTTTTAAGGTTTTCAAACATTAATTACCTTTCAGTTATTTGTTTATTTATATATTTGTATATTGGGAATTCATTTTCCATTTTTTCCTACTCCTTGCTTCTTTCTCCCTTTTTCCTACTTTAACATTCCTTAAGATAACTTCCAAGCCATATCATTTGCTCTTTTTCAATTATAT
>CAZIBT010000094.1:0-3980 GCA_964537435.1 uncultured Nautiliales bacterium
CATTATAAGTGCAATAATCAATTTTTATTTTCTCTACCTTAATTTTCCATTTTCCATTTTCTATTTTCCATTTATCAATTCCTGCTTTAGTCAAAAATTTTTTAATATATTCATTTTTGTCTTTTTTAAATGCTTTTAGGTTTAAATCAATTATTTTTTTATTGTAATCAAAAAAAGCAGGTGAGAGAAGCTGAATTTTATCTATCCGTTCATTTGAATTTAAAGCATAATCAATTACTTTTTGTGCTCCATAGCTAAATCCAGCAATATAAAATTCTTTTTCTTCTAGAAATTCTTTAAAAAGATCTTTTTCATTGCAAATACAAAAACCGCTAAAAAATTTCATTTTTTATTTTTTCTATATCCTCTTTATGAATAACCTCGTTTTTTATCATTATTTCATATGCTTTTTCGATTAGCTCTTTATTATTGGCATACAAAATTTTTGTTTCGTTTTCCGCAATATTTAAAATATTTGCAATTTCAACTTCATCTCCTACCAAATTATCTCCCATTCCATATTCTTTCACCATCAAAACGGCATACTCTTTTGCTTTTTTGATATCTTTATGTGCATTGGAATATTTTTCGCTAAATTTCCTCTCAACTGCAACTCTTCCGGCAAGATAAACTTCAATTTTACTCATAATCTCCGTTTTGGAAACAATTTCTTTATCCTCTTCTTTGAAATCATCCTTTACAAGAGAAATTCTCTCAAAATCAACTCCCAGCCAATAAGCAATTACCGCTTTTGCACATTGATAATAACTTAAAATTTCTTTTTCTTTTTGAGTATATGTATTTAGTCTTCTTTTACCAATAAGCACTTTATCTTTAACGGCATAAAAATCTTTCTCCTCTACATAAGGTTTGTTTTGTTTTAGGGCATAAATACTCGCTTCATTTACAAGACTTGCCAAAGCCGCACCGCTAAATCCAACAGTCATTTTTGCAATATTTTCGATATTTCCTTTAAAAGGTCTATTTCTCATATGGACTTTTAATATTTCAATCCTGTCGTTAAGCCCTGGAAGCTCGACAAAAATCCTCCTATCAAATCTTCCTGGTCTAAGAAGTGCCTCATCCAAAAGCTCAACTTTGTTTGTAGCACCAATGACAATAACTCCTTCGCTTCCCTCAAATCCATCCATTTCTGTTAGAAGCTGATTTAATGTGGCTTCTCTTTCATCATTTCTAAGATTTCCCCTAGCTTTACCAATCGCATCTATCTCATCTATAAAGATAATACTAGGAGCCATTGCCTTAGCTTTGCTAAACAAATCCCTAACTCTTTTTGCACCCACTCCTACATACATCTGCACAAAACCGCTGCCGCTTTGATAAAAAAATGGAACTCCTGCTTCACCCGCCAATGCTTTTGCTATTAATGTTTTACCAACACCTGGAGGTCCTATAAGCAAAACACCTTTTGGTAGGTTTATTCCAAAGCTTCTGTATTTCTCTGGATGTTTCAAAAAATCTATTATTTCTACAAGTTCTTCTTTAACTTCGCTAATTCCAGCCACGTCCTTAAATGTAAGATTTGATGCAGTGGGTCTTATAACAAAATCTTTTTCTATTCCTGTATTCATTTCAACCTGAACTTGCTGGGGCTGAGGTTGGGGAGGCAATAATTTTTTCAAAAGCAGAATAAAAAATATAAAAAAACCCAAAACTATTATTACTGCAATAATTTGAGAAAACAAAACGGTGGAATTTAAATCCCCACTTTTAAAAGCTGCCGCAAGAAGCAATGCAAATAAAATTCCAGCAACAATACTGATTATTAAAGAATTTTTTTTATTTTTTTGCAACATTTATATTTTCCTTCACTTCATAATTTTCTACCCTCACCCATTCTCCTTTTTGAAATTTATTTGGTAATTTCATTTTATTATAAAATTCATCATATCCAAAACTAAAACCATTTTTATTTTCCTCTATATGCACTAAAAGAGGCATTTTTTTATTTCTAAAACTAAAATTATTTTTCCTTACAATTTCTTCTATTATTTTGGCTCTTTTTTTAGCAACATCTCCTTTTACATCCTGTTTCATTGTGCTACTTATTGTCCCTTCTCTTGGAGAATATCTAAAAATATGAATATGTGTTAAAGGAAATTTTTTAAAATTTCCCAATGCTTCTATCCAGATTTCTTCGCTTTCTCCCGGATGCCCTACTATAATATCACTACCTAGCGCCAATCCTCTATCGGCAAGTTTTTCAAAAAGAGCCAAAGTTGAACGAACCCTATTTCTTCTTTTCATAATTCTAAGCATTTTATCGCTTGTATGTTGAAGCGCAATATGCAAATGCTTCTCAAGCACTCCATTTTGGGTAAGTTCAATTAATTCATCTGAAATTTGAGAGGGCTCCAAAGAGCCTAACCTTATTCTCTTAACTCCTCTGATTTTACTCAATTTTTTAATAAGTTGTGCTAAAGATGTGTTTGTGTCTTTACCATAACTGCCCATATTGATACCTGTTAATACAAATTCGCTTATTCCATTTTGGGCTAAAATATTTACTTCTTCCACTATAATTTTCTCATCAATACTTCTTGAACGTCCCCTAACCTTTGGAATTATACAATATGCACATTCAAAATCGCAACCTTCTTGAATCTTAATAAAAGCTTTGGTTTTATCTGTTTTGGAAAGAATTGTATAATTTTTAAAATCAAAATCACCTAAATTTATCCCCTTGAAATCTAAAAATTCATCTATATTTTCTTTGTATTTGTGTCCCAAAACTGCTCTGAGTTTACCTTCTTTGAATAATTTCTCTCCTTGAGTATAAGCACCGCAGCCTGTTAGAATTATTTTTTTATTTTGCCATTTGTTAATATACCTTCTAAAATCCCTGTCGGCAAAGTTGGTAACCGTGCATGAATTTACTATTATAAAATCAGCATTTTGTTCATCTTCTACAATGTTTTCTAGTTTGTTCTTCATAAGTTCAGAATCAAATATATTGCTTCTGCATCCGAATGTTTTTATAAAAATTTTCATTTTAACCTTTTTTTATTTAAAATATAATAAAATACTGGCAAATAAAACAGATTAAGTAATGTCCCCCACAACAAACCAAACCCAAGGGCAATAGCTAGCGGCTGTAAAATAGCGCTTTGCCCGTATGGAAAAAACATAAGTGTAAATAATCCAAAAAAGGTAGTAATTGAAGTTAAAAGTATAGGTCTTAAACGTCTTGATGCAAACAAAATAATCTCTTCAATATTTTTTGCTTTTTTAATAAAGTCTATCATTACAATACCATCATTCACAACAACACCTGAAAGCCCTACCAATCCTATCATCCCAAGCATTGTCATATTCATTCCCATTAGATAATTTCCAATAATAACACCCAAAAATGAAAGAGGAATTACAGAAATAATAATAAAAGGTAAAATTACTGAATCAAACATTAAAACTAGTATTAAAAATATTAAAAGCACAGCAACAATTAGCGATTCTTTTAAATCTCTCATAAATGCTTTGCTTGTTTTTGCTGCACCTCCTATAATTATATCCATTCCTTTGGCTTTTATTTTTTCTAAAATAGGATTTATTTTTTTATAAAATTGAGAGACCGTTATAATTTTTTTATTTAGACTAGCATATACACTTTTTGCGGCAATTCCGTCATATTTATGAATTTTTTTAAAAGAGCGGTATATTTTGAATATCGCTATTTTATTAAGTTCTATATATTTATCGGTATTTGGAATATTAATTCTGAAATTTTTTAAATGTTTAATGCTGTTTTTATTTTTATCTTTAAAAATTATCTCTACAATTCCTTCATTATCAAATGTTTTATCAAATTCGGCTTCACCAAAAAAACCTCTTAAAACATTATATAAATACCCATCCGTAATACCAAGTTTTTGACCATAAGCATTAACTTTTATTTTAAATTCATAAGCACCAAGCTCTGCATCATTATAAATATTATAAACACCTTTTATTTTTTTCAT
>CAZIBT010000095.1:0-3921 GCA_964537435.1 uncultured Nautiliales bacterium
AGAAAGAAATTCAAAAAACAAAAGACAATGCTATAAAACAAGCAATTCAAACTATAAGAAGTAGGCTTGATGCGTATGGATTAACAGAGCCAAGTGTAACAAGACAGGGAAAAGATAAAATTGTGGTTGAGCTTCCGGGTATTAAAACCGAAAAAGAAAAAAGAAATATTAAAAAACTTATTTCATCGGCGGCACATTTGGAACTTTATTTGGTTGATGACGAGCACAAAATAACAAATCCAAAAGAAGCTGCTAAATATGGGGATATTATGCTGCCAGATAAAAATAATCCTAAAAGAATGTGGCTGCTTAAAACTCCTCCGGTTCTTGATGGAAGTATGATTACCGATGCAACCGTGGGATTTACGCAAAGAACAAATCAGCCTGCGATTTTCTTTACTCTTAATTCCCAAGGTGCTGAAATATTTGCAGATGTTACGGGCAAAAATGTTGGTAAAAGACTTGCCATTGTAGTTGATAACAGAGTGTATTCCGCACCTGTAATTCAGGAAAGAATCGGCGGAGGAAGCGGACAGATAACAGTAGGAAGCACTGATGAAGCGCATATTCTTGCAATTGCACTAAGAAGCGGTTCACTTCCTGCTCCTGTTGTTTTGCTTGAACAAAGAAGTGTAGGTGCGTCTCTTGGAGCTGATAGTATTAGAGAATCTATGATTGCTTTGATTAGCGGTTTTATAATTGTAGTAATATTTATGGCTTGGTATTATGGACTTTCTGGAATAATAGCCGATATTGCACTTGTTACAAATCTGTTTTTAATTGTAGCTGTAATGGCTCTTTTTGAAGCTACACTTACCCTTCCTGGAATGGCAGGTATTGTATTGACTGTTGGTATGAGTGTTGATGCTAATGTAATTATTAACGAAAGAATAAGAGAACTTATTAGGGAAGGCAAAAATATCAAGCATGCAATTGAAGGAGGGTATAAAAATGCAATGAGTGCGATTTTGGATGCAAATATTACCACACTTATTGCGGCAATAGCACTTTTTGCATATGGAACTGGAACTATAAAAGGTTTTGCAATAACAATGGCTATAGGTATTTTAGCCAGTATGTTAACTGCAATTCTTGGAACTCATGGTATTTGGGAATATATTTTAGCAGCAGGTAAAAAAATAACACCAAAACATTTTGGTATGAAGGTATAAAAATGGAACTTTTCTCTCAAAATAAAATATATGATTTTATGAGTAAAAAAAATTTCTTTGTATCTGTTTCTGTCATTTTAATAATATTAAGTCTTGTTTCTATTTTTACAAAAGGTTTTAATTGGGGAATAGATTTTAAAGGCGGTATTGAGGTTGAAGTTCGAATGCCAAAGCCTACTCCTATTTCAGATATAAGGAAATATGTATCAAAAAAATTTCCTGATGCAAGTATTACCACGTTTGGTTCACCTAAAGAAATTTTAATTAGGCTTAGTGTAAAAAAGGTAAGCCCTGATGTTCAAAAAGATTTAGGAAAAGAAATAAAATCTCTTTTAAAACCTTTTGGCAATGTTGATATTAGAAGAGTTGATATTGTTGGGGCTAAGGTTGGACATGAGCTAAGAGATAGAGGAATAGAAGCTTTTATTTTTGCAATTGTAGGTATTTTGATATATGTAGCTATAAGATTTGAATGGCGTTTTGCACTTGCTAGTGTTTTGGCATTATTTCATGATACGATAATCTCTCTGGGGGCTGTTAGTTTTTTTCATATAGAGACCAATCTTGATGTATTGGCTGCGATTTTAACCCTTATGGGATATTCTCTTAATGATACCATTGTTGTATTCGATAGGATTAGAGAGCAAGTAATAGGTTCTAAAATAAAAGACCTCTCTGAACTTATCAATGATGCAGTATCAAGAACACTCAGTAGAACAGTCTTAACCTCACTTACTACGTTTTTAGTTGTATTGACCCTGTTTTTATTTGGGGGAGAAATAATAAAACCGTTTAGTTTTACATTGCTTGTAGGTATAATTGTCGGAACTTATTCATCTATTTTCATAGCTTCACCTCTTTTGATCTGGCTTGGATTTAGTATAGATGATTACAGAAAAAGATTAATGGAAAAAGAAAAAAAGAAAAGAGAAAAAGAAAAAATGCGCCAAATGTATCAAGGTGGAGTGGTATAAAAATGAAGAGTGTAAAATTAAAGATGAAATTCTTTTAACTTTTAATTTAAAGGATTCTTTATGGATTGGGGGAAAGTTGTTTATGTATTTTTCCAATTAATGAGTTTAACTAGTGTTGCTGGTTATTTATATGATCATAACGCAATTGCACTTTTTATAGCGCTAAGTTTAAATCTAATTTCAACATTTTTAAAAATAGGTGTGAGAAATATAGTGGCTGCCGAGCTTTTTGCGGCAAGTTTAGTTGCAGATTTGCATCTTATACCAGCTTTTTTTTATGATGTTATAAAAAATGATCAAAAAGCAGCTATTGCAATGGCAATAGGGGCTTTTATTGCAAATATAGTAACTATAATTTTAAGTTTTATTGAAATTTCAAAAGCAAAAAATATAGATTGGGAATAAGTTAAAAAATGGAGAATAAAGAATGGAGAGTAAAATGATGAAAGAATATAATCCTCACGAAATAGAAATAAAATGGCAAAAAATTTGGGATGAAAATAATGCTTTTGAACCGAAAGAAGATAAAAATCTGCCTAAAAAATATATTCTTTCAATGTTTCCGTATCCAAGCGGCAGAATTCATATGGGACATGTTAGAAATTATACAATTGGAGATGCACTTGCTAGATATTATAGGAAAAAAGGGTTTAATGTTTTACATCCTATAGGTTGGGATAGTTTTGGAATGCCTGCTGAAAATGCAGCTATAAAACATAAAGTTCATCCTAAAAAATGGACGTATGAGAATATCGATTATATGAGGGGTGAACTTAAAAGATTGGGACTTTCATTTAGTAAAACAAGGGAGTTTGCAACAAGCGATCCAGAATATACAAGGTGGGAGCAGGAATTTATTATTAAAATGTTTGAAAATGGATTGCTTAAAAGACGCACGCAAAAAGTTAACTGGTGTGAGCACTGCCACACAGTTCTTGCAAATGAGCAAGTAATAGATGGAAAATGTTGGAGATGTGATAACGAAATAGAAATAAAAGAGCTTCCAGGCTGGTATATAAAAATCACGAAATATGCTGAAGAATTACTAAATGATATGGAAAAAATAAAAGATGGATGGCCTGAGAGGGTTCTTACTATGCAAAAAAACTGGATAGGAAAATCAGTTGGTCTTAATTTTAAATTTGATTTAAGCGATGAATCTAAAATTAAGCTAAAAAACAAGTTTGATGGTTATGAAGTATTTACAACCCGTCCTGATACGATATATGGAGTAACATATTCCGCTCTTGCACCAGAACATCCTATTGTTGATTTTATGCTTGAAAACAAACTTTTTGATGAAAAAACAGAAAAAAAAGTTAGACAAATTCGCTCAATCCTCCCAAAAGATAGGCAAGCAATGGAAAAAGAGGGTGTTTATCTTGGAATTGATGTTATTCATCCTTTAACCAAAGAGAAAGTGCCTGTATGGCTTGCAAATTTTGTTTTGGTTGAATATGGAAGCGGTGCTATTATGGCAGTTCCTGCTCATGATGAGAGGGATTTTGAATTTGCCAAAAAATATAATCTTCCAATTAAATGGGTAATTAAACCTGAAAATGAAGAACTAGATAAAAGCAAGGCTTATACGGGGGATGGAATTTTAATAAATTCAGGTGAATTTAGTGGAATGAAAAACACTAAAGCAAAAGAAGCTATTATTAAAAAATTTGAGGAAATGAGGATTGGTAAAAAGGAAATAAATTATCGGCTAAGAGATTGGGGAATTAGTCGTCAGAGATATTGGGGTGCTCCAATACCATTTGTAAAATGTC
>CAZIBT010000096.1:0-3869 GCA_964537435.1 uncultured Nautiliales bacterium
CATATAAAAGTTTTCCTTTTTCGTCAAAATATTGATATACGCCGGGTTTATCTGGGAGAGATTTAATTGTTTTTAGCATAGCTTCCTTTTTTACGAAATTATAACAATTCTTAAATTTTTTGTTATTATTATTAAAAAGGATCTTTATGACTTTAATGGGTAATGAAGCGATAGCATGGGGTCTTATAGATTCAGGTGTAAATGTTATTAGCGGATATCCTGGAACTCCTTCGAGTGAAATTTTAACTTCCTTTAAAAACATCGCTAAATCTAAAAATCTTAATGTATATGCAAATTGGGCCACAAACGAAAAAATAGGTTTTGAAGTGGCTTATGCCGCAAGTATTTCAGGAGTTGACAGTGCGGTTACAATGAAGCAGGTCGGATTAAATGTTGCAAGTGATGCACTTATGAGCGCTTCTTTTATAGGAAACAAAGGCGCTTTTATTGTAATAGTTGCGGATGACCCTGGATTTCATTCTTCCCAAACCGAGCAAGACACAAGGGAATTTGCAAGGTTTGCAAGGGTTCCTGTAATTGACCCTTCAACTCCCAAAGAAGCTTATGAATTTGTATTTTTAGCAAAAGAGATTTCAAGAGAATTTGAAACGCCTGTAATATTTAGAAGTGTAATGAGAGTTTCTCACTCAAGAGAAATTGTGGATATTAAAAACAACGACTTTATAAAACAAGAAGGAAATTTTAAAAGAGATATACCAAGATGGGCGGCAGTTCCAAGAGAAGGTAGATTAAAACAAGCTTATGAACAACTTGAAAGGCTTGAAAAAATCAAAGAATATAATCTTCAAAAATTAATAAAACCAAAACTAAATGAGCTTAAAAACACAAAAAATTTAATAATTTCAAGCGGAGCGGCTTTTGGATATGTAAAAGAAACATTGGCTGATTTAGGGCTTGATATAGATGTTTTAAAAATTGATATGCCTTATCCTCTCCCGGATATGGGCGAAATTATAAAACCTTATGAGAAAGTATTGGTTATTGAAGAGACTTATCCTGTAATAGAAGAGGAAATTAGAGACAAAAAAGTTCTTGGCAAAATGAATGGTTATGTTCATAAAATTGATGAAATGAGCAAAGAAAAGATATTAAAAGCACTTAAAAAAGCAGGATTTTATGATAGAGAAAATATCTATAAACCAATCTTTAAAGCACCAGAAATTGAAAAAAGAAAACCAAATTTATGTCCGGGATGCCCTCATAGGGACATTTTCTTTGCAATAAAAAAAGTATTTAGACCTAAAAAAAGTATTTATCCATCAGATATAGGATGTTATACACTTGGAATAAACCAAGAGGCAATCGATACGGTTTTGTGTATGGGAGCAAGCGTATCTATGGCTCATGGTTTTTCAATTACAAATCCTGATAAAACAGTAGTGGCAACTATTGGTGATTCTACTTTTTACCATTCAGGCGTTGCACCTTTAATCAATGCCGTTTATCAAAAAGCAAAATTTATTTTGGTGATTTTGGATAATTCTACCGTTGCAATGACTGGAAGACAGGATACTCCAGAAAGAACTAATCCTGAGGTGGATTTAAAAAAATTGGCTCTTGGATGCGGAGCGGAGGTTATGGAATATTTTTATGAGCCTGATATTGATAAAACAATTGAATTTTTTAAAAAAGTAAAAGAAAAATTTAATGAAATCAATAAACCACTTGTAATAATCAGCCGACAATTTTGCGTACTTGATAAAGAAAAAGCTGAGGAAAATTTAGCAGGTAAATTTGCTAGGGTAGATGAAGACAAATGTGTAGCCTGTGATATTTGTACCACTCAATTTGTCTGTCCGCCAATGGCTTATAATGAAAGAGGAAAAATAGAAATAGATCCACTTCTTTGTGTGGGATGCGGAGTGTGTATAAGCGGGGTTTGTCCAACAGATGCATTTATTGAAAGGAAAAGCAAATGAAATATCAGATATTAATAGCCGGATTTGGAGGTCAGGGAGTTGTTTTTTTAGTGAAGGTTTTGAGTATTTGTGCCGCAAATAAAAATTTAAAGTTTTTAGGAACAGAAAATCATGGAATGAGTCAGAGGGGAGGAAGTGTAAGCTCTCATATCAAAATTGGAGAATTTTATAATCCTTTAATTGATTATGCTCAGGCAGATTTACTTATAGGGCTTGATAAAAACGAAGCTTTGATTAATCTTCCTTATCTTAAAAAAAACGGGAAAATTGTTGTAAATGCAGACACTTTTGAAATTGATTCTGATGTTTATAAAGTAGATGCAAATTTGCTTGCCGAAAAAGGTCTTTTTGATCCAAAAGGATTAAATGTGTTTATGTTAGGAATTGTTCTTGCAAAAGTAAAAGATTTTCCTTTTAGCATAGAAGAGGTTAAAAAAGCTATTGAGGAATTTAACCCAAAATTTGCAAAACAAAATTTTGAGATTTTAGATAAAGCCATAGAATATGCAAAAAATATTTGATTTTAGAAGGAGGAAAAATGATTTTTAACAAAATTGAATCAGCACAAAAAGAAGATATTGAAAAATTGCAGTTAAAAAGACTTAAAGATGTAGTAAGTAGAGTTTATCATTTAAGCCCGTTTTATAAACAAAAATTTGATGAATTAGGAATTACCCCAGATGATATAAAAACTTTAAAAGATACACAAAAACTTCCCTTTACAAGAAAACAAGATTTAAGAGACAATTATCCTTTTGGACTTTTTACAGTGCCTATGAGTGAAGTTGTAAGGATTCACAGCTCAAGTGGAACAACCGGTAAACCTACAGTAGTAGGATATACTGCTCATGATATGGATATTTGGAATGAAGTTATGATGAGAATATATGCAATGGGTGATGTTACAAGTAAAGACATAGTCCATAATGCCTATGGATACGGGCTTTTCACAGGAGGACTTGGATTTCATGAAGCTGCTCAAAAATTAGGTGCAACTATTGTGCCTTCAAGTGGTGGATTTACCGAAAGACAACTTATGCTGATGCGTGATTTTGGAGCGACTGTTCTTTGTGCTACACCAAGTTTTGCTCTTCATTTAGCCGAAATTGCAAGAAGAGAAGGACCTGAATTTAAGAAAGATTATAAATTAAGAGTCGGATTTTTCGGAGCCGAGCCTACAAGCGAAGGCTTAAGAGAAGAAGTTGCAAATGCATGGCAAATAGAGTATATTGAAGTTTACGGACTTAGTGAAATTATAGGACCTGGAGTGGCAGGAAGCTGTAATAAAGGAGTAGGGCTTCATATAAATGAAGACCATTTTTATCCTGAAATTATAGACCCTAAAACGGGAGAAGTTTTGCCTGATGGGGAAGAGGGTGAGCTTGTAATTACGACACTTACAAAACAAGCACTCCCTCTTATAAGATATAAAACGGGAGATATTACAAGATTACATCGTGAGCCTTGTGCGTGTGGCAGAACATTTGTAAGAATGGAGAGCGTAAAAGGAAGAGCTGATGATATGCTTATAATAAACGGAGTAAATGTATACCCTTCTCAAATTGAACATGTAATTGCAAATTATAATGATGTTAGTCTAAACTATCAAATTGTAGCTGAGAAAAAAGGATATCTTGATAAACTTGAATTAATTATTGAAGTTGATGAAAAGATACCTTTTAATGAAGACAATATAAATAGAATCAAGAAAGAACTTGCTCATAAATTTTTAAATAGTCTTTATATTAATGCAAATATCGAACTTGTTGAGCCAAATACAATTGAAAGAAGTATGGGTAAAGCAAAAAGAATTATAGATAAAAGAAAATAGTTATTTTAAAATCTCGAGTCCCTCAAGAAAACTGTGTAAATCCAGAAACAGTTGTAAAATCTGTCTCTTATACACATCTCCGAGCCCACGAGACTAAG
>CAZIBT010000097.1:0-3866 GCA_964537435.1 uncultured Nautiliales bacterium
TATTTGTATATTGGGAATTCATTTTCCATTTTTTCCTACTCCCTATTTTTTTCTCCCTTTTTCCTACTTTAACATTCCTTAAGATAACTACCAAGCCATATCATTTGCTCTTTTTCGATTATATCTTTAATTTTTTTATCATCAATATGACCTTCAAAATCAATATAAAACCATGTATTGAATGTATCGTCTTTATTGGGTCTGCTTTCAATCTTTAAAAGATTAATATTTTTTTCTTTGAAATTTTTAAGTAACTCAAAAAGAGCTCCTGTTTTATGAGATGTTTTGGCAATTACACTCGTTTTATCGTTACCTGATGGATTTGTTTTAAAATCGCTTATTATAATAAATCTTGTTCTATTTGCAAGATTGTCTTCTATTTTTTCAAATAGTAATGGCACATTATTAATCTTTGCTGCAATTTTTGAACAAATAGCACCTCCAAATTCATCCTTACTGGCAAGCTCAGCCGCTTTTGCCGTAGATTGCGTAGGTATGAATTCAACATCTAACAAATTGTGTGTTTCCAAAAAATTAAGACACTGGTTATAACCTTGTGGATGAGAATATATTCTTTGTATTTTTGTAACATCATCTTGCAAAGAGGCAAAAGAATGATGAATATCAAGACATATTTCAGCGACTATTTTCACGCCATATTTTTTAAGTGAATCAAGTGTTATTCCAACCACTCCTTCAGTATTGTTTTCAATAGGCACCACACCGTATTTCGCCTCTTTGTTGGCAACAGCTTTAAAAACCGCTTCAATATTTAAAAGCGGCAAATACTTTGCGTTTGCTCCGAATTTAAATTCAGCCGCCTGATGCGTATATGTGCCAATAGGCCCTAAAAAAGCTATTCTCTCCTTTCTTTCAAGTGCCCTACTTATAGAAAAAATCTCCAAAAAAATAGCTTCAATCTCTTCTTTTTTAAGAATACCTTTTTGTGTATTTGACAATTTAACCAGTCTTTTTATAATTTCGTTTTCTCTTTCGGGCCTATAAACAGGCGAATTTATATTATTTTTAAGCTCTCCAACCTTTTTAACTATTTTCATTCTGTTATTTAAAAGTGTTAAAATTTCATTATCTATTTTATCTATTTGTTTTCTTAATTCTTTCAGCTTTTTTGAATTATCCATTGTAAAACTCCATTATAATTTATTAATCGATGAGTTTAAAAAACTTAATTAGTTTCTATTTTCAATTTTTTCAAATATTCATCTATATTTTTATACATTTCATCAGGCTTTTTAGAAATTTTATCTTTTGATTTTACTTTTCCACTTAACACTAATACGCTTTTCATCCCAAGTTTCATTGCAGGCAGCAAATCGCCATATAAATCATCACTTATAATGGTAATTTTATCAAAATTAAAGCCAATTTTCTCTTTTGCAGCATTAAAAAATATCGAACCCGGTTTACCAAAAATTTCATAATCCATTCCAGTGGCATATTTTAACATTTCAAGAACAGCTCCAAGACCTGGATAGCGTTTTTGATTTTTTACATATAGAGAAGTTTTATGCATTCCGTATAATTTTGCACCTTTAAGCAAATATTCTATAATTTCAGAAATTTCATCAGGCTCAAAAATTTTTATACCAAGAATTAACGCATCAGGATTATTTGATATATTAAATTTTTTTGAAATAATGTTTTTAAAATTTTCATTGCCATAAGGTTTTAATGAAATATTTTTAAGTTTTTTTTCAATTATCATTAAAGGATCTATATAATTTTTCTCCTCAAACTCAAATCCTAAATTTTGAAGATAAGTTATAAATTCTTTTGAATCTCTTTTGGAATTGTTTGTAACTAAAATAAAAGGGATTTTTTCTATGTTTAAATATTTTAAAAATTCTTTAGCACCAGGAAGCGGTAAAAAATTTTTATCATCAATTAAAGTTCCCTGTATATCAATAAAAAACGCTCTCATACAAGATAATCAATCTCGCAACTTATTAAATCTTCAAATGTTTCTCTTCTTCTTATAAGTCTATATTTAGAATTTTCAACCGCCACTTCGGCCGCTCTTGGACGAGTGTTATAATTGCTACTCATACTAAACCCATAAGCCCCAGCAGAATAAATTACAACCAAATCTCCAGGATTTGTTTTTGGCACTTTAATATTTTTAGCAAAAAAATCCCCGCTCTCACATACAGGTCCTACAATACTCGCTTCAGAGATTTCAGGATTTTCATTAGAACTTAACACTTCTATTTTATGATAGGCATTATATAAACTAACTCTTATTAAATCATTCATTGCACCATCAACAATAATAAATCTTTTATCTCCATTTATTTTTTCATATAAAACTTTTGTAATAAAATATCCCCCATTTCCTACCAAAAATCTTCCAGGTTCACATATTATAGTAACATCAAGCCCACTTAAAGTGCTTAAAATTGCCTGCGCATAATCATAAGGTTCTATTAATTTTTCATTTTTATATTTAATTCCTAGTCCTCCGCCTACGTCAAAAAATTTTATATCAATATTTATAGCTTTTAAACTTCTAACCAAATCTGCTACAATTGCACTTGCTTCACGAATGGGCTCTAGCTGTGTTAATTGGCTCCCGATATGAAAATGAATTCCAACCGGGTTTAAAAATTCACTTTTTTTTGCAAAAATATACATTTTTTTAGCTGTTTGAATATCAACTCCAAATTTATTTTCGTGAAGACCTGTAGAAATATATGGATGGGTTTTAGGGTCAATATTAGGATTTACTCTTATACTAATTCTTGCAATTTTTCCTAAACTTTTGGCAATGTCATGAACTCTAGCAAGCTCAGCTTCACTTTCTACATTTATCATCAAAATGTCTTTAATTAAAGCCTCTTTTATTTCATCATCACTTTTACCTACTCCACTAAAAATTATTTTATATTTATCAACTCCTGCTAAAAGTGCTCTTTTAATCTCTCCTATACTTACGCAATCTGCCCCGCTTCCAAGAAGAGAAAAATGCTTAATAACAGATAGATTCGAATTTGCCTTAATAGCATAAGCAATTATGCTTTTTCTGGCTTTAAAAGCTTTTTTAAGTTTTTCAAACTGATTTTTAAAATAATCAAAATCATAAACATACAAAGGCGTTCCATATTTTAAAACCAATTTTTCAAAATTCATAAATTTCTCCTTAAAGTAAAAATATCAACAAATATCAAAAAGAAAAAGGGCAATATAAGACTCCAAAAAGGAAGTGTTCCTTGTTTTGCAAATTTATATAAAATTAGCATAATTCCCCATAATAAAATAGAAAAAGAAATAGATTTTATCATAAAAAAAGTAATATTTGAAATTCTTATATGAATAGGTGCATTATAAAAAACATAAACCATCAAAAGCAAAATACTAAGAGGTGTAAAAATTTTAAAACACACAATTGAGAGAATTTTATTGATATTTATATTTTTAAAATATCTAATCGTCAAATATGCATCATAAAAAGAAATATTTCTTAATTTTTGTAAATTAGAAAGTATTTTTGGTTTAAAATTTTTAAGAAAAAAAAGCTGTTTATGTTTACTTAGCCATTTTTTATCAGTGATAAATGTAATTTCCATATTTTTTGAAAACCACACATCATTTTTAAAAAAAGCTTCCTTTGCTCTTAAAAATTTGATTATTTTATTATTATTCAAATAAAAAACATTAATATTGTCAGCTTTTTTTAAAATAGGGTTTAATTTTTCTATATAAATTACTTTATTATTATATTTTAAAAAAATATTTTTAGTAGTAAGCTTATTTGCATTTTTTATGGCTAATGCATATTCTTTTGAATATGCAAGTCTACCACTTTGAAGCAAAAACATAAAAAATATTAAGATCAAACTAAATAATAA
>CAZIBT010000098.1:0-3821 GCA_964537435.1 uncultured Nautiliales bacterium
ATTATTGATAAAAAAGTAGAAGTAAAAGAGCATTTAGAAGGAGTGATTATTTAATAAAATCCCCTAAAATCTTTTTATGGTCAAATACTAGCTCTTTCCAAGGAATTTCTTCAAGTTTAAAAACAAAAGTCTCTTTTGCATCGTCTCCTGCTTTTGGAAGTTCATTTGCATGACATACAAATACAGCACTTGCAGTATGAAGTCTCGGATCTCTTTTGGGGTCTGAATAAATTCCAAGAAGTTTTTCAATTTTTACATCTAAATTTGTCTCTTCTTTCATTTCTCTTTTTAGAGCTTCTTCAACTTTTTCTCCATAATCCACAAATCCACCAGGAAGTGCAAAACCTAAAGGCGGATTTTTTCTTTTTATTAAAACTATCCCGCTAAAAGTTGGATTAAAAATTTTAATAATTCCATCAACCGTTAAAAAGGGGGTTGGTTTTACCCAATTAGGTATTTTTTTCATCTCTCAAGCCTTGAAGTGAAAAATGTTTTTAATTTTTCTAGAAGTTCTTTTGCTTTTTTTATATCTTCTCCTTCTATTAGCATTCTTAATTTGTTTTCAGTTCCGGAATATCTGACAAGATGTCTGTAACCTTCTTTTTTTATAGAATCTAAAATTTCTTTGCTTCCCTGAATGTTTTCTAGCGGTATTTTTTCTTTTACATTTATATTTGTCTGAACCTGTGGATAAAGTTTAAAAAGATTGAACGCCTCACTTGCTTTTTTATTGCTTTGCAAAAGGTATGCCATACATTGAAGAGCGCTAACTAGTCCGTCTCCCGTTTTGGCGTAATCGCTAAAAATTATATGTCCTGATTGTTCACCTCCGAAATTAAGTCCATATTTTTGCATAATTTCAAGAACATATTTATCACCTACAGCACTTCTATATACTTTTATTCCTTTTTCTTTTAAAAATTTCTCAAGCGCCCCATTGCTCATAACGGTTATGACAATAGCATTGTTTTTGAGTTTTTGTTGATTATGAAGATAGAGTGCAAGCGCACCCAAAAGCTTATCTCCGTCAATAATTTCTCCGTTTTCGTCAATCATAACTAGTCTATCTGCATCTCCATCAAGTGCAAAACCGATGTCAGCTCTATATTCTTTGACTTTTGCCGATAAAAATTCAGGATGCATTGCACCTGCGTTTTGGTTTATATTAAATCCGTTTGGTTTATCATTTATTGTAATTACATCAGCTCCTAGTTCATTAAATATTGTGGGTGCTACTTTATATGCTGCTCCATTTGCAGTATCCAGAACTATTCTGTATCCATTTAAATTCAAATGTTTTGGGAAAGATGATTTGATATGAACAATATATCTTCCAATAACATCGTCTATTCTTTTACTTTTACCAATTTCTTTTTCTGTTTTAAGATTAAATTCGTTTTGAAAAAATCTTTTTTCAATCTCTTTTTCTATTTTTTCATTTAATTTATTCCCCTCACTATCGAAAAATTTTATTCCATTGTCATAATAAGGATTATGGCTTGCGCTTATCATTATTCCGCCATCACATCTCATATCCTCTGTCAAAAAAGCAATTGCAGGAGTTGGCATAGGTCCTATTTGAATTACATCAAATCCTATTGAAGTTAATCCACTCACTATTGCATTTTCTATCATATAACCGCTTCTTCTGGTATCTTTACCTACAAGTATTTTGCCTGTGTGTTTTTTAATAGTTTCTCCAAAAGCCATAGCAATTTTTGTTGCAAGAAATGGTGTCAAAATCTCTCCCGCTTTTCCCCTCACTCCATCAGTTCCGAAAAGTTTTTGCATATCTTTCCTTTATATTTTATAAATTATTTGCAAATTTTATCAAATTTTAATAAAATACGCTTTAAAAAAGGATATAAATGGCAAATGTCAAATCAGCACTTAAAAGAATAAGACAGACTAAGAAAAGAACCGAAAGAAACAGATACTTTAAAACAAGAGTAAAAACAATTACCAAAAACGTTGAAAAAGCAGTGCAAGAAGGTAATTATGAAGCTGCTTTAAACGCATGGAAAGTTGCAAACAAAAAATTTCAAAGCTATATAAACAAAGGAATTTTGAAAAAAAACACAGCAAGAAGAAAAATTTCAAGATTGCATAAACTTGTAAAATCAATCGAACCTCAAAACGCTTAATTTTTTCTTTTCTCCTTCAATTCAAAAGGATAAAAAATGCTTAATGATAAACTTCAACCTTTCATAGATAAATATAATGAAATTAACGCTGCGTTAAGTTCTCCCGAAATAACAAAAGATATTAAAAAAATGACTAAACTCTCCCGCGAAGCAAGAAGTTTAGAGCCAATAGTTCAAAAAGCAAAAGAGTATAATGCTCTTATTCAGACAATTGAAGAGGCAAAATCTATGCTTGATGATGAGGAAATGGCAGAACTTGCAAAAGAGGAATTAAAAGAAGCGGAGGAAAAACTACCTAAAATTGAAGAATATATTAAAATTTTGCTTTTACCAAAAGATCCTAATGACGAAAAAAATATTTTTCTTGAAATAAGAGCCGGGACTGGTGGGGATGAAGCGGCGTTGTTTGTAGGGGATTTGATGAAAGCTTATTTAAGATATGCGGATAATAAAGGTTGGAAGGTTGAAATTGTAAGTGAATCCAAAAATGATATGGGCGGATTCAAAGAGGTAATCCTTTTAATTAAAGGAGATAATGTTTATTCAAGGCTGAAATATGAAGGCGGAACGCACAGGGTTCAAAGAATTCCTATTACCGAATCACAAGGAAGAATTCATACATCCGCAGTTACGGTAGCTGTTATGCCAGAGGTAGATGATGTAGATATAGAACTTGATATGAAAGATATCAAAATAGAAGTTATGAGAGCCGGAGGAGCTGGGGGTCAGCATGTTAATAAAACCGAAAGTGCGGTTAGAATGACACATATTCCAACAGGAATTACTGTTTCGATGCAAGATGAAAGAAGCCAGCAAAGAAATAAAGAAAAAGCCCTCCAAATCCTAAAAGCCAGAGTTTATGAAAAATTAGAAAAAGAAAGACTTGCAAAAATAGGCGAGGAGAGAAAAACACAGGTAGGAAGCGGGGATAGGAGTGAGAGAATAAGGACATATAATTATCCTCAAAACAGAATTACAGACCACAGAATAGGACTTACTCTTTATAGATTAGAGCAAATTATGAACGAAGGTCTTTTTGATGAAATAATCGATCCTTTAATAGCTCATTATCAGGCCGAGGCGCTAAAAGAAGCGGGATTATAAAGTTGACAATGAAAAATGGAAAATGGATTTTTAAATTTATAATAGTTTTTATTTTTATTTTTGCACTCGATCAGGCAATTAAATATCTGTTTTTGCATGGATTTGAATTTAAAAGCAAATGTATTTCTTTGGTTTTGACATTTAATAAAGGTGTCGCATTTTCAATGTTTAGTTTTTTGGGAGTTAATTTAAAATATATTCAGCTTTTTTTGATTTTAGCTTTGTTTGTTTATTTTATTAAAGAGAAAATTCTAAAAATTCATCCTATTGTAAGTGCAATATTATTTGGTGCGGCTGTTTCCAATCTTTTTGACAGATTTATAAGAAGTGGGGTTGTGGATTATGTGTATTGGCATTGC
The DNA here is from genome assembly GCA_964537435.1 of uncultured Nautiliales bacterium. Taxonomy (GTDB): domain Bacteria; phylum Campylobacterota; class Campylobacteria; order Campylobacterales; family Nautiliaceae; genus JALTBU01. Next base: position 3,608 of record CAZIBT010000098.1, read on the forward strand.
GGATTTAGATTTGCAGTATTTAATTTTGCCGATACTATGATAGATTTGTCGATTTTGCTTTTTGCATACTTTTATTTTTTTAGAAAAAATGATAAAATAACACTCTCGGGTTAAGGTCGCTTAGCTCAGTTGGTTAGAGTACTACCTTGACATGGTAGGGGTCGCAGGTTCGAATCCTGCAGCGACCACCATTATTTAAAGGCTTTTTATGAAA
>CAZIBT010000099.1:0-3777 GCA_964537435.1 uncultured Nautiliales bacterium
CTTCTTCAATCTCCATACCCCCTTCGGTAGAAGCCATCATAACAGGCATTTCAAGTGCTCTATCAAGAACCATTCCAAGATAATATTCAGCCTTAATATCTGCACCCTCTTCAATATAAACTTTTTTTACTACTTTTCCTTCTGGTCCTGTTTGATGAGTTACTAAAGTCATTCCAATCATTTCCTCTGCTAATTTTTCAACTTCATCAAGAGTTTTTGCAAGTTTTACTCCACCTGCTTTTCCTCTTCCACCTGCATGTATTTGAGCTTTTACAACCCATAAATTACCCCCAAGCTCTTCTGCTACTTTTCTAGCTTCTGGCCCTGAAAAAGCAACTCCGCCCCTTGGGGTTGGGACACCATAATTTCTAAATATTTCTTTTGCCTGATATTCATGTATGTTCATTTATTCTCCTTTCTTTATTTTTTCTCCCAGAGTTTTCTGCCTTCATCATATAAATCATTACCGTAAACATCATTTATTACCACCACAGGAAAATCCTCAACTTCTATTCTTCTCACAGCTTCAGGTCCAAGTTCTGGATAAGCAATAACCTCCGCTTTTTTTATAGCTTTTGCTATTAACGCTGCCGCACCTCCGGTTGCACCAAAATAAACAGCTTTATGTTTAACACATGCATCCTTTACAGCTTGATTTCTTTTTCCTTTTCCTATCATTCCTTTAAGCCCGTGTTCAATTAAAATAGGAGCATAAGGATCCATTCTATAACTTGTTGTAGGCCCGGCACTTCCTATTGGTTCTCCGGGTTTTGGAGGAGTTGGACCAACATAATAAATTACCGCTCCTTGAAGATCAAAAGGCAATTCTTCACCGTTTAATAATAAATCTACAAGCCTTTTATGTGCAGCGTCTCTTGCTGTATACATAACTCCGCTTAAATAAACAATATCTCCTGCTTTAAGTTTAGTTACATCTTCATCGCTAAGAGGTGTTGTTAATTTGTATTCTGCCATTTTTTATCCTTTAAATAGTTATATGTGCATGTCTAGAGCTGTGGCATTGAATATTTACAGCCACTGGAAGTGATGCAATATGACACATTCTATTTTCGTAAGTTTCAATATGAACCGCCAAAACTGTTTCGGTTCCTCCCATTCCCATAGCGCCAATACCGAGTTTATTAAGCTCATCTTTAAGCTCTTTTTCAAGTTGATCAAGTTCAGGATCAGGATTTGGTGTTCCTACATCTCTAAAAAGTGCATGTTTACTCATAACCGCTGACATATCAAAACTTCCTCCAATTCCAACTCCAACAACCAAAGGTGGACAAGGATTAGGTCCTGCATCGCTCACTACTTTTTTTACAAATTCTTTAATTCCTTCTTTTCCTGCAGCTGGAGCTAGAACAGTAGCGCGGCTTACATTTTCACTTCCTCCACCTTTTGCAGCATATTCAATTTCAATTTTATCTCCTTCTACTAAATCAAAATAAATTATAGGAGGAAGATTGTATCCAACTTTATCTTTAAGGTTTGCTCTTGTAAAACAATCACATGTAGACGCTCTTAAATATCCTTCTTCATATCCTTTTGCAGTCCCTTCATAAATAGCCTGTTTTAAACTTCCTCCTTCAATTTTTACATCAGTTCCCACTTTCACAAAATAAATAGCAAGCCCAGTGTCCTGACATAATGGTTTCCACTCATTCTCAGCAATTACAGCATTCTCTAAAAGCTGGGCCAAAACAGCTCGGCTAACTTCGCTTTTTTCATTTTCATATGCTTCTTCTAGCGCTTTTTTCATATCTGGCGCAAGATGAGTGGTAGAATAAATTATCATATCTCTTATTGATTTGACAATATCTTCATATTTTACTGTTCTCATTTTTCATCCTTTAAAAAATTCTTTTTCCAAAACAGCTATCATTTCAGCAACAGCACTTGTAGATTTTCTAAACTGCTCTCTCTCACAAGGATCAAGTGTAACTTCAATAACTTTCTCAGCTCCATTGCCTCCAAGCATAACAGGAACACCGTTAACTACATTTTTTACTCCATATTCACCTTCAAGCAAAACAGCACACGGAAATATCTGTTTGGAGTTTTTCAAAATAGCCTCTACCATTATAGCCGTTGATTTTCCAGGAGCAAAATATGCACTTCCTGTTTTAAGAAACCCAACAATTTCAGCTCCCGCGTGTTTTGTCCTCTCCACTACTTCATCTATCTCTTTTTGAGAAAGTAAATCGCTAAGTGGCACTCCGGCGACAGTGGAATATCTTGGAAGAGGCACCATAAAATCACCATGCCCTCCAATTACACTTGCTCTAATTTGACCTGCTCCATATCCTAGTTTTTCATAAATAAAATAGGCCATTCTAGCACTATCAAGTATTCCGGCCATTCCAATAACTTGATTTCTTTTAAACTCTCCAATTTTCAAAGCAGTATAAGTCATCGCATCCAAAGGATTTGATACCACAATAATAATAGCATTTGGAGTATAAATTTTTATGTTTTCTATTACATCTTTCATAATTTCAGCATTTTTAAGAAGTAAATCTTCCCTACTCATTCCCGGTTTTCTGGGAAACCCTGCTGTAATTACCACAACTTTTGAATCTTTTATATCTTCATAACTCTCAGCTGCTCTAACAATGGAATGGCTTCTAACTGCACTTGCGGCATGACTCATATCAAGTGCCTTTCCTTTTGCCCTGTCAGTATCCCTATCAACCAAAATAATTTCATGAGCAAGCCCTTGCATTGCAAGAGAATAACCAACTATACTTCCAACATTTCCTGCACCAATTATTGAGACTTTATTACTCATCTTTTACCTTTTAAATAAAGATAATCCCAAACGGGATTATCTTAAAGCATCAATAATTTTATTTAATGTTTCACTTGGTCTCATATATTTTTCAACCAAGCTTTCATCTGGATGATAATATCCTTTAATATCAGCAGGTTTTCCTTCTACTGCTTTTATTTCTTCAAGAATTTTTTGTTCATTTTCTTTTAACTCTTTTGCAACAGGTCTAAATTTCTCTTCAAGTTCTCTATCTCCACTATTAGCAAGTTCTTCTGCCCAGTAAGTTGCTAGATAATAATGAGCTCCTCTATTATCAAGCTCACCTACTTTTCTTTTTGGGGTTTTGTCATTTTCAAGATATTTCGCAACTGCTCTATTTAGCGCTTCAGAGATAATTCCAATTTTTTTATTTCCGCTTTGTTTCTCAGCAAGTTTTAGTGATTCAGCAAGAGCTAAAAATTCACCTAAACTATCCCATCTTAAATGATTTTCTTTTAAAAATTGTTCAACATGTTTAGGAGCACTTCCTCCAGCACCAGTTTCATAAAGTCCCCCACCAGCAAGCAATGGAACAATTGAAAGTGTTCTAGCACTTGTTCCAACTTCAATAATTGGGAATAGGTCTGTTAAATAATCTCTAAGTATATTTCCTGTAACAGAAATAGTGTTTTCACCCGCTCTAAATCTTTTAACTGTATATTTCATAGCTTGTTCAGGCGCCATAATGTAATATTCAACATCACTTAAATCATATTTTGGCAGTTCTTCTAAAACTTTTTTAATTAAATTAGCATCGTGAGCTCTGTTGCTATCAAGCCAGAATACAATTGGATATCCGCTCTCTTTTGCCCTGTTTACTGCTAACTTAATCCAATCTCTTGCCACGTCATCTTTTACTTGATAACCTCTATATATATCACCTTTTTGAAGTTCATGACTCATTACCACATTTCCATCTTCATCAATTACTTTTATAAATCCATCTTTTGGAGGGAAAAATG
>CAZIBT010000100.1:0-3709 GCA_964537435.1 uncultured Nautiliales bacterium
CTAAATTACATAAGTGTAAGTATTGCTTCTATTTTGCAGTATCTTGATATCTTTTTTGCTATGTTTTTTGGTCTGTTTTTATCTCAAATTCCGACATTTAATCAATTAATAGGGGGCTTGCTTATAGCCACAGCTGGAGTGGTGGGAACTAAAAAATAGGTATATGGTTTTGATCTTTTGGAGGAGGTGAGAGAGGAGTGAAAAGTTCTTTTTTACCATTAGCCGTTATGAATGTTTTAACCTGAGGTGGTTTGTGAAATGTTCTTAAAAGTTCGGGATGTATTTTTAGTAACTGTTCATAAAAATGTTTAAATGCCGGAGCGCATACTCTTCCCCCGCTCATATTTTTTCCAAGTGTTGTATAATTATCATTTCCAAACCAAATTATAGTTTCTGTATTTGGAGTAAATCCGTTAAACCAAGCATCTCTAAATTTGTTTGTCGTTCCTGTCTTTCCTGCTATTTCTATTCCTTTTAGATTTGCGAGCCTACCTGTTCCTTTTAAAACAACATCTCTTAATATGCTTATTATTAAATATGCCTGATAATCAGGTTCTATATGGTATGATTTTTGTTCAATTGTAATTGATATATTTTTTCTTGGTAAAGATATGTTTTTTATTATATGAATTTTTTCTTTTGTTCCATAATTACTAAATATTGTATAAAGTTCGGCAACATTCCATAAGCTTTCTCCAACACTTCCCAAAACAATTGATAAATTTTCTGGAATTTTTTCAAAACCAAAATAATAAAGCTCATCTATAATGTTTTTTAAACCAATTTCCATGCCTAAATTAATTGTTGCAAGATTTCTTGAAAGAACTAGAGCTTTTCTAAGAGTAATTAATCCGATTGTATTGTTTTCATAATTTCTTGGTTTCCAGTATATTTTTTTTTCTGTATTTTTTGTTTCTAATTTAAATTTTACTCTTATATCCGGAATTAATGTAGCCGGATTCATACCTTCATTAAGAGCTATTTGATAAATAAATGGTTTAATTCCACTTCCCATACTTCTTTTTGATTGCGTAGCACGGTTGAATTTGCTAATATTATAATTAACACCTCCTACAAGAGCCAATACTTCCCCAGTTTGCTGATTTATACTAATAAGCGCTCCGTTTAAGGTTTTGGGGTTTAATTTCGGATTTAGTTTTAGCAGTCTTTCATAATTCCATTTAATTGTTTTTTGAGCAAGTTTTTGGGTTGGAAGATCTATCGTAAGTGTGATTTTATATCCTTTTGAAAGTAAATTTGGATAATGTTTTTCTAATCTATTAATGGCAGTGTCAACTGCCCACTCAGCTTTTGGTTTTAACATATAATTATAAACTTTTGGTCTTTGTAAAAGGGCTTTTTTAAATTCATTTTCACTAATCCAACCTAAAAGAAACATTCTTTTTAATATGGAATTAGCTCTTTGGATGTTAAGTTCATAATGTCTTGTAGGATCGTATAAACTAGGTCCCTTTGGCAAAGCAATAAGCATTGCTATTTCTTTTAAACTTAACTGGTCTAAATTTTTATGAAAATAGCCAAGAGCTGCTGTTTTTATTCCATAATATCCATGCCCTAAATATACCTGATTTAAATATCTCTCAAGTATTTGTTCTTTTGTTAAAAGATGATTGACTTTTAAAGCGATTATTATTTCTTTTAATTTTCTTGAAATAGTTTTTTTTCTTGATAAATATAAATTTCTAACGAGCTGTTGGGTAATAGTTGATGCTCCTTCAACCTTTTTGCCTGCTTTAATATCTTTAACTAATGCTCTTAAAATGGCGTTTATATTTATTCCCGGTTCTGTGAAAAAGGATGTGTCTTCCGTTGCTATAAGTGTTTCAATGATTCTGGGGGGAATATTTTTGTATTTAACATAGAGTCTGTTTTGTTTGGAATATCTTATATCGAGTAAATTTCCATTTCTATCATAAAATACGGCTGAGAGTGGAGGATTATAATGAATTATTTTATCTGCATCAAAATATATGCTATTGTATAAATCGAATAAATATAAAGCAATAATTCCTAAAAAAAGAACAAAAATAACTAATATAAATCCCAATAATTTTTTAATCATTTCTTTTCCAAAAATTTAATAGTTTCATCTATAATTCTTTCATTAATACATGTTCTCAAAATTACTCTAAAAAGAGCTTTTTTAACAGTTGGCGGCCTGATTGCCCCTATTAAAATATTTTTATCAATTAATTTTTGTTGTTTTATCAAAACTTCATCGGAACTATTTGCAGGTATTATTTTAATAAGAGAATCTAAATTATACTTTAATTTTCTTTTTTTAATTATTTTTTTAAGATAATTTAAATGCTCTTGAATATATTTTAGTGAGTAATAAGCCAAAAATGTATCTACAGGACTTAGAGCAGTTGTATAAATTATACTTTTTGCTTTGTTTAATAAAAATTGAATTATCTCTTTTTTTGCAAGAATATATGCCCCATAACTTCCAAGTGTTTTTCCAAGGGTTCCCATTTTTATTGTTTTTGAAGGATTCAAATCATATTCATCTGTAATTCCAAGAAGCCTTTTGCCGCATACTCCAACACTATGAGCTTCATCTATTACGAGAGTTCCAATTTTTTGGGCGTAATCAGTTATTTCTTTTTTAACTTTATCGCCTCTCATTGAAAAAATACCTTCAGTAAAGACAAAAACTCTATTAAATTTTTTATAATCATTACTTTTTTTTATTAAATCATCTAAATCATTATGTTTAAAAAATCTAACTTCCCCGCTACACAATTTGCTTGCGGTAATTCCGCTTGCATGATATTCCTCATCAACAAGTGCTAAATCTTTTTTTCTCACAAGTTCAAAAAGAGCCAGATTAGCCAAAAATCCACTTCCTAATATAATCGCTTCTTCAAAATTATTAAGTTTGCAAAGGTATTTTTCGAATAATTTATGAGTTTCATTATATCCATTTACAAGCATAGAGGATTTTGAAGAATGTGATGTTAAATATAAAGCTTTTTCAAATGCTTTTTTTCTAATCTCTTTGTTTTCAGCAAGGCAGAGATAATCATTGCTTGCAAGATCAATAATATTTTTATAAATTTTTCGAGTCCTTAAGCGATTTCTTTTTTTTAAAATTTCCAGCTCTTTTTGATACATATTTACTCTTTTTTGCAATTTAGATAAAATTTTACCAAAAAAGGCCTTTTATGGATATTAGAAAAGAGTTTTTAGATTTTTTTGAAAAAAAGGGACATAAAGTTTATCCATCAGCACCACTTGTGCCAGATGATCCTACTTTGCTTTTTACAAATGCGGGAATGGTGCCTTTTAAGCCTATTTTTATAGGTGAAAAAGAACCGCCAACTCCTCCAAGAGCAACTTCGGCTCAACTTTGTATGAGAGCCGGCGGTAAACATAATGACCTTGAAAATGTAGGTTATACAAATAGACATCACACGCTTTTTGAGATGCTTGGTAACTTTTCATTTGGAGATTATTTCAAAGAAGAAGCAATCGCTTATGCTTGGGAATTTGTAACAGAAGTTTTGAAATTGCCAAAAGAGAGACTATGGATTACAATTCACGAAAGCGATGATGAGGCAGGTAAAATTTGGGAGAAATATGTAAGCAAAGATAGAATAGTCAAAATGGGTGATAAAGATAATTTTTGGCAAATGGGAGATACAGGGCCTTGTGGACCTTGTAGTGAAATTCATTATGACCAAGG
>CAZIBT010000101.1:0-3684 GCA_964537435.1 uncultured Nautiliales bacterium
GTTTTTCCATATTTTTTTTAACAAGATTTTTTATTCTTACCTCATCTTTTTTATCCTGAAGGATTACCGCTTTTAAGGCATTAATCTCGGAATTTATGCCTTTCAATTCATCTTTTTTAGCTAAATATGCATTTTTAGCTATTCCAATGCTTTTTAATATTTTAGTTTTTGTAAAATTTAATTCATCATCCTTTGCTTTTATTTCAAAATTTAAAGCATTTAATTTTTTAATATATTCTTTATCATCAAGCTTTGCAACAATTTCACCTTTTTTTACTTTATCTCCTGTATCAATTTTTAACATTACAACTCTTCCCGGATATTTGGTGTTAAGATTAATTAAATCCCCATCAACCACTCCAACTGCTTCCACAAGATAAGAAGGAAGTTTTTTAGCACTAATTTTTTTGTAAATTAAAACTCCGCTTATTATTAATAAGCCTAAAATTAAAATAATTAATGAATTTTTCTTTAATTTTCCATTTTCCATTTTTCATCCTCCATTTTTTCAAATTTCTCACTTCCTACTTCCTATTCTCTCTACTTCCATCCACTCATCAACCCATTCACTCAATTCCCTCCGTCAATATTCGCTTTTAAAATCCAAAAGAAAATTTCTGATTTAATGTAATCTTTTTTAGCTTTCGCCTGGGCTAATTTAGCTATTGCATCATTTAAATCTGTAACATCTGCAAGCCCCTCATTAAATTTTGCTTTTATATATTCATAAAAACTTCTTCTGGCTTTAATTTCTTTTTTAGCAGCAAACAATCTTTCTTTTAAAGCATTTAACATAAATAAATCGTTTTTATAATCTGTTTTAACTTTGTTTAAATAATCTCTGAAATAAATAAAAGTTTTAAGTTTCGCAAGTTTGGCTTCTTCAATTTTGGAAGTATCTTCACCTCCGTTAAATAGATTATATTGAAAAGAAAGAGCAACAAAAGATTTATCAACATTTTGATAATCATTTTTATCCAATCCTATATTTGTAGCTTCTTTCTTAATTCCCGCTTGAAAATATATTTTAGGGAGCAAATTAGATTTTGCCAATTTTATATATTTTTGTGTTATTTTAAGAGTTATTTTTAGAGTTTTTACATCAGGTCTGTTGAAAATATCTTCTTTTTTTAATGTTTCATTTGGAATATTTGCAATTGAAGTAATTTTTGTATTTAATAAATAACTAAGTCTATTTAACAAAGATTTTTTCTTTGCAATTGCTTTGCTTATATCGGCATTTATCTCGTAATATTTGGCATCTATTTCATCAAGCGTAGATTTGTTGATAAGCCCTTCTTTAAAAAGAGCCACTCCTTTTTCTTTAGCGCTCAAAAGTGCCATTTTTGCTTCTTTTAGAGCTTGTATTTTTTTATTAAGCGCATAAATACCTGCATACAATTTTGCAGTGTTTAAAATCAAATTTCTTTTTATATTACTAAGTTCAAGCTTTGATTTTATTACATTAAGCTTTTGAATATTTATTGCCTCGGTTATAGCAAATCCGGTAAATAAAGGATAAGAATATATTAAACTTCCTATAAAATTATTTTTATCCCCCATTCTCATTTTAGTGTCAAATTCTTTATAAATCAAAGGATATAAAGGAGAAGTGCCTGCATTTTCGGCTGCTATTGGAGATAATAAATCAAAATTAACAGTAGGATTTTCAAAAAGATGTGAATAATCATATTCCAAATCTACTTTTCCATAATTTTTTGCTTTTGTCTGATTAAGTTTTTCTTTTTGAATTTGAATATTTTTTTGATAAATCTTAATAAGGTTGGAATTATCTATTAATTTTATCAATTGATTAAAACTCTTAGCATTTAATATGAAAGGAAACAATAAAACAATTTTCCATTTTACATTTTTCATTTTTCATTCCTTATAAGCTGATATATTAATTTAAGTTCCTTTTCAAATTCTTTTCTTTTATCTTTAACCAAATTGGTAGTCTCTGTTTCTATAAAAAGTCCTATTGCCATATTGTAAATAATTTTTTTAAATTTCACAGCATTTTGTTTCAACTCTTTGTTTTTTATTCCTTCTTTTAAAATATTTTCCAAAACCAAATAATAAAATTTTTTTGTTTTTGTTTTAAATTCCAGCATTTCTTTTGAAGGATTTGTTAAAGAAATTGCCAAAAACTCTTTATAATGATTTATAAATTCGCTATCTTTATAAAAAAACTCAAAAAATATCAAAAATTTTTCAAGTGTATTTTTAGCTTTTTCAATTCTTTTTAACAAATCTTTGTTATATTCATCTATAAACGAATTAACAATTTCAAAAACGACATCCTCTTTATTGTTAAAATATTCATAAACAGTTCCTTTGCCAATACCGGCAGCTTTAGCAAGTTCCGAAACAGTTATGTTTTTTATTCCTTTTTTCAAAAGAATATTTTTACAAGCAAGTGCAATTTCTTTCCTTTTTGTCTCTTTGTTAATCGGTTTTGCCATTTTTTCTCCTTATAAATAAAAGACTAAAAACAAACAAACTTCCTAAAATCCCCCACAATCCTGCATTAATCCATACATATTTAAATCCATAATTAAAAGAAAAAAATCTCTCTATATTTCTAAATACCACCTCTGCAGCATTCCCTAAATAAAAATGAAGTTTATATAAAAATTGTTGCAACAAATCCCTGTTTTGCAAAATCACCATACCATCGAATTCTTTATTCGTATAATACATTATATGGTTTGTGGCAATAGCCGTGCCAAAACTTCCCCCAATAAAACGGACATAATCCATTGTAGTTATGGCTTGTTCTATTTTTTGACCCGCATTTTGCATAACAAGTGTAGTAATAGGAGCAAAAAACATACCCATTGCTATCCCAAAAGGCATTGTTTTTACAACCGCTTCATAAAAAGGAGTATAATAATTTATGGTGCTAAATAGATATGAACTGAAAAGATATATAACCGCCCCTGCAATCAAAACAGGCACAGGAGAAAATTTATCACTCAAAATCCCTGCTATCATGCTAAACATTCCAATCCATATACCAAATCCCAATACCCCTAGACCTGTTTGAATGGAGCTTAGCCCCTTTAATTGCTCGTAAAATATAGGAACCAAATAAAAATACTGATACATTGAAAATCCAAGCAATATAAAATAAATCATTATTCCCAAAAAATAATAAGGATTTTTAAAAAGAGAGTATTCAAAAAGTTTGAGTTTTGAGAAATATTCATTAATAATAAACGCCAAAAAGGAAAACCAACTGATAAATGCCAAATTAATAATTAAATTACTTTTAAACCATCCGTATTGCTGACCTTTTGAGAGAATAATTAAAAGAGCTAGAGTAAAAATACTCAAAAATATCACAGAAACAAAATTTAGAGGATATTTTTCTTTTTTTGCCGTTTCTGGAATAAAAAAGGGGGCTAGAGTCACCAAAAAAATACCTATTGGAACATTTACAAAAAAAACACTTCTCCATCCCAAATATTCACTTAAATATCCTCCTAAAGTTGGACCAATTGCTGGAGCAAATGCAACTCCAAGTCCAAATATGCCCATTGCAATACCCTTTTTTTCAGGAGGAAATAGAGAAAACAAAAGAGCCTGAGCCGTAACCATAATAAAAGCCTCGGCAAATCCCTGAATCGTTCTTGCAACAATAATAAACCCAAGTGTATTTGAAATTCCGCAAAGAAAAGA
>CAZIBT010000102.1:0-3648 GCA_964537435.1 uncultured Nautiliales bacterium
CATAATATATATTATACCATAAGTTTAATCATTTTTATAAACCCTATTAAAAGGCATTAACTAAATAACGAAAAAGTAAAAACAAAAGCACTTAAGAATTTAACGAAAATTTTGCGTTTAAAAAATTGCATCCACTCCGAAGAGGTGCTTATCTTTTGCAATTTTTAGCAAAATTTGAGTGTTGCAAAATAAAATGAAGATCCATCTGTTATGTTTTTATCTTTGTAGTTATTATGCAAAATTTTATTTAGTCAGTGTATAGTATTCTTAATTGTTATTCAAGAAATTATTTGTTATAATCTCCTAAAAAGGCCTTAAATGAAAAAAATAGCAATAAGTATAGGCGATTTAAACGGAATTGGACTTGAAATAGTATTAAAATCTCATAATAAAATAAAAGAGTGGATAAAACCAGTTTATTGCATAAATAAAAAAATGCTCGAAAAAGGCGCTAAACTTCTTAACTACAAAATACCAAATGATTTTGAAATTATTGAAATTGAAGGTGATTTTGAGATAAAACCGGGAGTAATTGATGCAAAAAGCGGAGAGTATTCTTATAAATCATTTATTAAAACAATTGAACTTGCAAAAGAGAGTAAAGTTGATGCGATATGCACACTTCCTATCAATAAAGAAAGCTGGAGTAAAGCTGGAATAAAATACAAAGGACATACCGAAGTTTTAAGGAATGTTTTCAAAAAAAACGCCATTATGATGCTTGGGTGTGAAGAGTTGTATGTAGCTCTTTTTACTGAGCACATTCCATTAAAAAAAGTGCCTGAAAAAATTAAAAAAGATAATTTAGTTCAATTTTTTATTGATTTTTATAAATCCACAAAATTCAAAGAAATAGGTGTTTTAGGGCTAAATCCGCATGCGGGAGATGGTGGAGTTTTAGGAGATGAAGAGATAAAAGAGATATTGCCGGCTATTATAAAGGCTAATGAAATTTTAGAAAAAAATATTTTTTATGGTCCACTTGTGCCTGATATTGCATTTAGAGAAAAAAAAGGCATTTTTATTGCAATGTATCACGACCAGGGCTTAGCACCGCTTAAAGCATTATATTTTGATAAAAGCATCAATGTTTCTCTCAATCTTCCAATTTTAAGAACTTCAGTAGACCATGGAACAGCCTTTGATATTGCTTATAAGGAAAAAGCTAAAACATTAAGCTATGAAAATGCGATAAAATATATCTTAAAACATAAAAATTGATTTAAATCAATTTTTACTTTTTCATTTTTGTTATACTTAAACAAAAAGGAGTTAAAAATGAATTATCCAGAAATTATTCGAAAAACGCACGAAAGTTTTATAAAATTTATTTATTCAACAGTTATGTTTCAGGAAAATGATGTAAAAGAAAAACTAAATGACATTGCTCTTTTTAAATACAGACATTTAGTATGGCTTATGCAAGATGCGGTAAAAAAAGATATTCAATTCAATATGGATTTTGATTATGAGGAAATAAGTAAAATAAAAGTTTATGAAGAGAGTGAATTATTGGAAGTTTTAAAAGATGATTTAAATGAAAACATTGCTCTTTATGAAGGAATTGATAATGCAACTATCAACAGATTGAGAAATGATGATTCTTTTTTTATAAAAGAATTGCAAAAATTTGATGTCGAAAGTGAGATAACATCTTTTAATGAAAACAAAAAGCTTCCTGAAATTGATTTGAATGAAAATGCAAAAGCTGCACTTGTCTTTTTTTTAATGGAAGAAACATTTAAAGAATATGAATTAATTACTATTTATTCTTATTTAAAGGCTCACAGCAATATTGCTATTGCAAATTCAGCCTTTAGCGATTTGGCTTATGATTCAATATACCATCTTAAAAGATTTGCTGCCCTTGCAAGTAAAATGGGGATTTTAACACTTCCTAGAATAATACCTCATGAAAAATACGAAAATATAAGCGTAGTAGAATTTTTAAAAGAAAATATAGAAGAAGAGATGGATGCTGAGAAACAATGTTTAATTTTAGCTGAAAAAATAGGCAATTCAGAACTAAAAGACTTTTTATTATTTATTTCTCGACAGGAACTATATCATGCAGAATTACTCCAAAGAGCATTAAACGCTAAAAAATCTTAATTAAAAAAGAAAAAGATTAAGAAGAGTATTTCGCTAATACTTCTTCCGCCTCTTGATACCCAAGCTCAAATGCTTTTTTATTCACTTCAACAGCTTTTGGGGGAACAGTTTGAATCATTGTTTCATAAACCATTTCTTTATCAAGATTATTCATTCTTGTAGCAATAGCAAGTGCTACAACTGATTGGGTAATAACATTTCCTACTTTTTCTTTTGCAATAGTAATAACTTCAATTGGAAACATTTTCCATTTTGCTTTGTCATCATCGCTTGGATAAACCAAATTTGGCTCATATACTATAATCCCGCCTTCTTTAACCCCTTCTTTAAATAACTGATACGATTTATCAGCAACACTTAGCATAAAATCAATCTCCCCATCAACCGCATATGGATAAAGAATAGGTTCATCATCAAGAATAATATCAACTTTTGTTGGACCTCCTCTAACTTGAGAAGTATATGTTCCAACTTGAATTCCGTATTTTCCGGCTCTTACATAAGATCTTGCCAAAATTTCACCGGCAAGAAGGACACCTTGTCCACCAACCCCTGTAAATCTTAATTGTTTTCTCATTATTTACCCCTTACTCTTTCAATAAGTTTATAATATTCTTCACAATATTCAGGTTCTTGTTTTTGATAAAGAATTCCTCTTGGTTTAATTCCTTTTTGTTTAAGCTCATATTTTTCATCTTCACTTAATTTGTCCCATTTAGCTTTTGGCATTAATCTTTCTTCAATCCAATCCATATTTTTTTTAGCTTGACCGAGCTTGTTTTTTCTACCAAAATTTACATGACAATTTGAATGAACATCTACAAAACTAAATCCTTTATGCTCAAACGCTTTAACTAATACTCTTTCAAGTTTTTGAGCCTGAGCGACACTTTCTCTTGCAACAAATGTAGCACCTGCACCTTTGGCTAGTTCGCAAGCATCAAAAGTAGGGTCTATATTTCCGTATTGTGTTGTTACTGACCATGCTCCTTTTGGAGTTGTCGGGCTAACTTGTGAATTTGTAAGTCCATAAATAAAATTATCCACTAATATAAAATTTAAATCTATATTTCTTCTACATCCATGAATTGTATGGTTTCCTCCAATTGCAAGCCCGTCTCCGTCTCCTGCTACGACAATTACATGTTTATCAGGATTTGCAAGTTTAACTCCAGTAGCATATGCTACAGTTCTACCATGTGTCGTATGAACGGTATTTGCATCGATATAACTAGAAAATCTACCGCTACATCCGATACCAGAAACAACACACACATCGTTTTTATCCCAACCAAGCTTTGCCATAGCTCTTATAACTGCTTTCATAATAATACCATCACCACATCCCCAACACCAAAGTGTTGGCATTTTATCAGTTCTTAAATAATAATCGTAATTAAATGCCATTTTTGCTCCTTATACCATTTCTTTGATTTTTGCTTTAAACTCAGCAGGGCTTATAGGCCTTCCGTTTACTTTAAATAATGTTTCAAATTCATTCGCTTTTTTACCGCTTGCTCTTTGAATTTCTTTAAA
>CAZIBT010000103.1:0-3648 GCA_964537435.1 uncultured Nautiliales bacterium
GCAATGAAAAGATATGGTTTTTAAATTAATTTTTTCAAATCTTCCAAAACTTTTGCGGCATGTCCTTTTGCCCTGACCTTTTTATATTCTTTAACAATTTCTCCATTGGGATTTATTATAAAGGTTGATCGGATTACGCCTTCATATTCCTTTCCATACATTTTTTTAATTCCCCATGCTCCGTAAGCTTTTAAAACTTTTTTTTCTTCATCGCTTAGAAGTGTTATTTTGAGGTTATGTTTTTCTATGAAATTGCAGTGTTTTTTTGGTGAATCAGGGCTTATTCCTATAACAATAGCATCTAATTTTTCAAATTCATCCAAAAGTTCGCTAAATTCCTTGGCCTCAGTTGTGCAGCCTGGAGTATTATCTTTTGGATAAAAATAAAGAATTATCCATTTTCCTTTTAAATCTCTAAGGCATATTTCAACTCCGTCTTGATTTGGCAGGCAAAAATCAATTGCTTTCATTATTATCCTTTAAAAAATTTTTTTAAAACCGATATAATTATACCAATTATAAAATAAAATATAGTTTGTGAAAAATAAGAAAAAATATATGGTGTTAAATTTTAATTTTGGTAGGCACTGACTAAATAACGAAAAAGTAAAAACAAAATAGCGTTGCGGAATTTAACGAAAATTTTGCGTTTAAAAAATTGCATCTACCCGAAAGGGGCGCTTGCCGTTTGCAATTTTTAGCAAAATTTGAGTGTTGCAAAGCAAAATGAAGCACGGAGCTGTTTTGTTTTTATCTTTGTAGTTATTATTGTTATAAAATCTTATTTAGTCAGTTTCTTTTGGTATTATTTTGGTATTATATATAATAAAAAACAAGGAAAGAAAATGGGAAAATTATTGGGTAAGCTAAGTTTAAAGTCAAAGGTAATAATAAGCGTTGCCTGTTCGATGCTGCTTATTTGGTTTTATCTTGGGGTAAATATTAAAGACCATTTTGTTTTTCAAGAAAAAAAGAAAAAATTGACAGAACTTATATATCTTTCAATTCGTATTAGCAATTTAATAAATGAAACCCAAAAAGAAAGAGGAGCAAGTGCAGGATTTTTGGGAAGCAAGGGGAAAAAATTTGCTGAAATTTTAATTAATCAAAGAAAGCTTACTGATGAAAAAATAATTGAACTTAAAAAATTTATTAGTAAAATGGATTTAAATAAATATCCTCCTGAATTAAAAAATAAAATTAAACTGCTTTTGCAATATTTAAATACTCTCCCTAAAATAAGAGAAGAAGTTAATAATTTCAAATTAAGCGTTGCAAATGAAGTTAAATGGTATACAAAAATGAATAGTGATATGCTACAAATAGTGGGACTTTCGGCTAGACTTGCTCCTAATGAAAAGATTGCTTTGGATTTAGCAGCTTATACAAGTTTTTTGAAAATGAAAGAGAGAATGGGTATTGAAAGGGCGGTTTTGAGTGCAACTTTTGGGGCTAATAAGTTTTTGCCTGGAATGTATGAGAAATTTGTTTCTCTTCTTGCCGCAGAGAAAGCGTATACGGACGATTTTTTGACATTTGCAAATAAAAGAATGAAAAATATGTATTTTAATGCAATTAAAAAACCTTGTTTTGATAAAGTCAAAAAAATGGAAAACATTGCTTTGAAAAAAGCGGCAATCGGGAATTTTGGAATAGATCCAGTTTATTGGTTCAAAACAATTACAAAAAAAATAAATATCCTAAAACAAATAGATGATAAAATAGCTAGTATTATAATTGAAGATTTAAAATCACTTTCTAATCCTTTTATTTATATAGAAATATTAATTAATGTTATAGGTTCAATAATTATCATTATGGTAGCAATTACAACTATTAAAATGTTTAGTGTCCAGTTAAGAAGTCTTAAAAATCTTATTTTGATGATAGCAAAAGATAAAGATTTGGCAACGGAAGTTAGGATTTATGATGATGATGAATTTGGTGAAATAAGAAAAGCTTTGAAAAGCTTTTTGAATTCATTAAGAGAAGTTATGTTAAATGCAAATAAATCATCCCAAGAAAATAAAATGGTAGCTGGAAATTTGAAAAATAATTTTGACAAAATAACAGAAAATATACATAAAGAAGTAGAGATTGTAAATACAGCCGCAAAAGAAGGGGAAAATATAAAAGAAACATTAGAAAATGAAAGTTTAAAATCAAAAGAGGTAACAGAAGCAATAATAAATGCAAATCAAAATTTACAAGGAGCCGTTTCCAAAATAGAAGAAACAGTTGACAAAATTCAGCAAAATGCCCAAAACGAACATGAACTTGCAGATAAAATGCATCAACACTCTCAAGATGCAGAGCAAGTAAAAGGAATTCTAACAGTAATAAAAGAAATAGCCGAACAGACAAATCTTTTGGCTTTAAACGCAGCTATTGAAGCTGCAAGAGCAGGAGAACATGGTAGAGGATTTGCGGTTGTTGCGGACGAAGTTAGAAAATTAGCTGAAAGAACACAAAAATCCCTTGGTGAAATAGATGCTACAATAAATATTATAGTCCAAGCAATAAATTCTGCAAGTGATGATATGAATAATAATATTCAAAAAGTAAATGAAATTACCCAAAAAACACTCTCAGCCCAAGATGAAATAGAAAGTGTTTCTGATGAAATGAATGATGTGGTTGGCAAAGTTGAGGAAAATGTTAAAAATATAAGCATAATTGTCAAAAAAATGGATGAATTTGTAACTCAAATGCAGTTAATTAAAAATATTTCAACTCAGAATGAAGAAAATATTATTAAAAATAAACAGCTAATTGATAGAATAGCAAAACTTGCAGATGAACTGTTGCAAGAGATTAAACAGTTTAAAATATAAAAGGGCTTAAATTGCCCTTTTAAATTCAGGATAACTTTCTATTCCGCATTCGCTAACATCAAGACCTTCAATTTCATTATCTTCATCAGCTCTAAAAGGAATAATTTTATTTATTATATAAAGAATAATAAAAGAGGTTATAAAAGCAAATAAACCTACAATTACAACACCTTTTATTTGAGCCCAAAGAGAGACATTTTTAGCAAAAATACCTGTTGCTATTGTTCCCCATATTCCATTAACCAAATGCACGCTTAAAGCTCCTACCGGATCATCAAGTTTTAGTTTATCAAAGAAAGGAACAGCATAATAAACCAAAACCCCGCCTATTAGTCCAATTGCTAGTGCAGAATATGGTCCTACGACATCTGCTCCCGAAGTAATTGCCACAAGTGCTCCAAGGGCTCCATTTAAAATCATGGTAATATCAAATTTTTTATATTGCAAATATCCTAATATCATAACAACTAACCCACCTATAAGTCCAGCGTTGTTTGTATTCATAACAACCTTTGCAACAGTATCGGCGGCCTCTTTGCTTGAAATACTTCCCACACTTCCTCCGTTAAATCCAAACCATCCAATCCAAAGTAAAAGTGCTCCAAGCACTACCAAAGGAATATTGCTTGCTGGATAAACCCTGATTTTTCCATCTTTATATTTGTCTTTTCTAGGGCCTATAATTAGTATTGCAGCCAAAAGAGCCCAAGCTCCAGTTGAATGAATGACAGTAGATCCAGCCAAATCATGCATAGAAGATATATCCAAAAAACTTCCCTTTAGCATATCCGCACCCCAGCTCCAGTTTACAATC
>CAZIBT010000104.1:0-3581 GCA_964537435.1 uncultured Nautiliales bacterium
ATTTTTTACAAAACTAATAAATGGAAAATATCCTGCATATGAAAAAATAATTCCTCAAAGTTTCAAATATTCCATTGTCTTTAATAAAAACGAATTTCTCTCTCACCTAAGACAGATAAGTATTGTCTCAAACGAAGTAAAAATTACAATAAATCGTGAAAAAGTAATTTTTGAAAGCTTTGGAGATGAAACAATGGAAGCAAAAACAAGTTTTAATATTGATTGTGATGTAGAGGAATTTATTTTTGCGGTAAATAGCAAATATATAATAGATTTTCTAAATGTAATAAATTCAGATAGCTTTAAACTCAATCTTAATGAACCAAACATTCCTTTTGAACTAGAAGACGGAAACTTTTTAACAATAATTATGCCTCTTAATATTTGATATAATATTAAAAATTAATTAAAGGAATTTGATGACAAATTACGGTGCTGAAAACATAAGGGTTTTAAAAGGGCTTGAAGCTGTTAGGAAAAGACCCGGAATGTATATTGGAGACACATCTATTAAAGGACTTCATCATTTAATTTATGAAGTGGTTGATAACTCTATCGATGAGGCAATGGCCGGATATGCAAATGAAATTAAAATCAAAATAAATAAAGATGGAAGTGCCACTATAAGTGATAACGGAAGAGGAATTCCGGTTGATATTCACCCGCAGGAAAAAATACCTGCTGCTACAGTTGTTTTGACTGTTTTACACGCAGGTGGAAAATTTGACAATAAAACCTATAAGGTTAGCGGAGGACTACACGGGGTAGGGGTTTCTGTAGTAAATGCACTTAGTAAAAAACTTATAATGATTATTAAAAGAGATGGAAAAATATATAGACAAGAATTTGAAAGAGGCAAACCAATAACCGATTTGGAAATAATAGGTAATACAAATAGAACCGGAACTATAATTCAGTTTTGGCCAGATAGTGAAATTTTCGAAACAACAGAATTTCAAAGCGGTATTTTATTAAAAAGATTAAAAGAACTAGCATATCTTAATCCTAATATAACCATATATTTTGAAAATGAAAATGATGGAATAAAAGAAGTTTTTCATTTTGAGGGAGGAATAAAAGATTTTGTAAAAACATTAACTAAAAAAGAATGTTTAACAGATGTAATCTATTATGATGAACATTATTCCGATAAGGAAAAATCTCTTGATGTTGAGGTTGCTTTGTGTTATGATAGTGGATATGATGAAAAGGTTTTGAGTTTTGTAAACAACATTAAAACTCCTGATGGTGGAACGCATGAGAGTGGTTTTAAAGCAGGTCTTAGTAAAGCAATAATAAATTATATAAACAAAAATATCAAACTTAAAGAGAATATAAAAGTAACGGGTGAGGATGTAAAAGAAGGTCTTAATGCTATTGTAAGTGTAAAAATGAGCGAACCTCAGTTTGAGGGACAGACAAAAGGTAAGCTTGGAAGCTCTTATGTAAAGCCAATAGTTCAAAGAGTTACTTATGAATATCTTAGCAGATATTTTGAGGAAAATCCAAACACTATAAAAGTAATAGCCGAAAAAGCTATTGCTGCTGCAAAAAGTAGGATTGCAGCTAAAAAAGCCAGGGATTTAACAAGAAAACAATCTAAAATAGGGGTTGGAACGCTTCCGGGAAAACTTGCTGATTGTCAAAGCAAAAATCCTGATGAATCAGAGATTTATCTTGTTGAGGGAGATAGTGCTGGAGGAAGTGCAAAACAAGGCAGGGATAGGTATTTTCAGGCAATTTTGCCTCTTAGAGGAAAAATATTAAATACACAAAAATCAAGTGATGTAAAAGCTTTAAGTAGTGAGGAAATTAAGAATATTATAACCGCTCTTGGCACAGGAATAGGAGATGATTTTGATATAGAAAAAATCAGATACAAAAAAATAATAATAATGACCGATGCAGATGTTGATGGTAGTCATATTCAAACACTTATAATGACATTTTTCTTTAATCATCTTCAAGAAGTTATTGAAAAAGGATATCTTTATATTGCACAGCCTCCTTTATATAGATATAAAAAAGGAAAAATAGAAAAATATTTAAAAGATGATAAAGCTTTAAATGAATTTTTAATAGAACAAGGAATAAACGCAATTGATATTGAAGGTGTTGGAAAACCAGAACTTAAAGAACTTTTGAAAAATGCGGCTTATTATAAAATTTTGCTTGAAAAACTCACAAATAGATTTAATATCCCTGAAGTTATCAGATATTTAATAGAAAACGGGAATTTGGAAAAAATGCCTGAATATTTAAATAAATTTGGATTTAACATAATTTCAAAACACAATAATCATTATTATATTCAAACAAACAGGGGTTTAGAAGAAATTACAATTGACGATAAATTATTAAATCACCATTTATTCAAAGAAGCAAAGAATGTGTATGAAAATTTAAAAGAATATCGGGATTTAGTAAAAGGTGATTATTTAGAACTTCTAAATGAAGTGATTGGAAGGGCCAGAAAAGGCGCACATATACAAAGATACAAAGGTCTTGGGGAAATGAACCCAGATCAGCTGTGGGATACTACAATGGATCCTGAAAACAGAGTTTTAATTCAGGTAACGCTTGAAGATGCCGAAAATGCCGCTAAACATTTTGAGCTGTTTATGGGAAGTGAAGTAGGACCAAGAAGGGAATTTATACAGGCTAATGCAAAAGAGGTGGAAAACATTGATGTATAAGGATAAAAAATGAAACTTTTTAACAAATTTATTTTATGGTTTGGAAGTATAGTAATAGTATTTTTATTTGTATTTGTAAGTGTGTTTTTTGGAGTAAAAAAAATTTCAAATTCAAAAGAAGTTCTTAATGATCAGATAGTATTGAAAAATTTGGTTTATAATTTAGATTTAGTTGAAAAAGATTATTTTATTCAAGAAGATAAAAATAATGAAAATTTAATTTGGAATATTATTCAAAAAATTCACATTCATATAGAAAATACACCTGGAACATTAGAAGAAGATTTGGGAATGCCACAAGATATTCAGGAATTTAAAAGCATTTTTTCAAAATATGTTCAAATAGTTAATGAAGAAAATCAATATGAAATAAAAGCGCATGACGATTTAAATAGAGCAAAAAAAGCTTCAGAAATGTTAAGAGAAAAGGCTTTAAAAAATCTTGAAATCTCAAAAGGTAATTTACAAAAAAATATTCAAACCTTAAAAGACCAAATATTTTTATTAGATAAAGTAACGGAAGTTAAAATAAAAGAAAAAGATTATTTGTTATATAGAAATGAAAAATATTACAAAATTATTTTGAATTTATTACAAGAACTTAAAATACATATTGAAAATACTCCTGGAACACTTGAAGAAGATGCAGGAATACCTAAATTTTTAAATAACTATAAAAAATTTTTGATTAAAATTCATAATTCTTTTCAAAAAGAAAAAATTTATAAAAAAGATTTAGATAAATATTCAGATAATTTATTAAATAAAGCAAATAAACTTTTAAAAGAAGCAAATGAATGGATGAATGAAGCAATTAATTTGATTAAGATAAGTTTATTTATAGTTTTTGCAATTGCGTTTATAATTTTGGTAATTATTTTATTT
>CAZIBT010000105.1:0-3552 GCA_964537435.1 uncultured Nautiliales bacterium
GTATTATGGAATTTCTGTTTCTTTCTATTGAAATAGTAAGAGAGAACAACACTTCTGATAAAATTATAAAAAAGATTAATTTTTTCATTTTGAAATTATATCAAAGGAAATTGATGAATATACTTTTTATTGGTGATATTGTGGGAAAACCTGGACGAAAACTTGTAAAAAAATGGCTCCTTGAATTTAGAGAAAGATTTAATATCGATTATGTAATAGCTAATTATGAAAATTTAGCCCACGGATTTGGCATTACACCCAAAATATACAATGAAATGAAAAATGCAGGAATTGATATATTCACTGGCGGAAATCATACGTTTGATAGGAAAAAAGAGGCAATAGAACTTTTGAGAGAAAATAAAATATTAAGACCTCTTAATTTTTTCGAAGCTCCAGGGGAGTGGTATTATGAGGATAAAAACATAATTGTAATAAGTGCGATGGGAATTTATGGAATGCCTTATGGGAAAAATCCGTTTATTGAACTTAATAATTTTAAAGATAGCGAAAAATTTATATTTATTGATTTTCACGCAGAGGCTACGGCTGAAAAGAGAGCTCTTTTTGCCCTGCTTAAAGGCAGAGTTTCGGCAATAGTTGGAACTCATACGCATATTGGAACTGATGATTTGGAAATAATAGATAATACACTCTATCTTACAGATATAGGTATTACAGGTTGTAAGGATAATGTAATAGGAATGAAAAGCGATGCTCCTATTTTTCATTTAACAACAGGACTTAAAAAACATTTTGACGTGCCAGATAAATGCAAAAGTATAATGCAGTGTTTGGTTATTGAGAGTGAAGGAAAAATTCCCAAAAAAGCCTATAAAATCAAAGCAGATGAAAACGGATATGAAATTACACAAATGGCGGATGGGTAGATGGGTTAATGAGTGGATGAGTTTTAAATTTTAAATTTAACAAATAACCAATATACCAATACACCAAAGGAAATAAATGGAATTTAGCAATTCTTATGAGCTTTTAAAAGAACTTAGATTAAAAAACTTACTTAAAAATAAACCAAAATATTGGTGGCCAAATGCTGGAAGCTTTGAAGTAGTAGTTGGAGCGGTGCTTACTCAAAATACAAAGTGGGAAAATGTGGAAAAGGCTCTTAATAAATGGAAAATGAAAAATGGAGAATGGAAAATTGAAGATATTGCCACTTTTGATTGGATGTATTTATCGGAAATTATAAAACCAGCCGGGTTTTATAATCAAAAAGCAAAAAGATTAATTGCTCTTAGTAGAAATATTTTAAGGGATTTTGGAGATTTTGAGTCGTTTAAAGAAGAAGTTAGCCGTGAGTGGCTTTTAGCTCAAAAAGGAATTGGATTTGAAACGGCAGATAGTATTCTTTGTTATGCTTGCGGGCGTGAAGTGATGGTGGTTGATAGCTATACAAAAAGACTTTTGAAAAGAAAAGGATATGAGTTTGAGAGTTATGATGAAATGAGGGAATGGTGTGAGAGAGGAATTGAGGAAAACTGGGATAAATTAAGTGAAATTTATGAGAATGATTTGAATTTATGTTTTGCCAGGTTTCACGGGAAGATTGTGGAGTTTATGAAAAATGGATAGAGTATTTTTTAACGGAATAGAAATCAAATACAAAACAGTTAAAAAACCTATAAAAAACATATATCTTGAAATAAAAGATGATTTTGTGGAAATAAGATGTAATAAATTTGTAAGCACCGCCCATATAGAAAAATTTATATTAAAAAATGCCAAGCATATTATAAAAAAGTTTCAAAATTCCTCTTATTATTTTTTATTTGGTAAAAAATATCTTAAAAACGGCACCGATGAAAAAGAAATTTATAAGCAAAAAGCCCCAGAAATTATATTGCCTTTGGTTTATAAATATTCAAACTTAATGAATTTACATCCAAGCAAAATTTCTTTTAGATTCAATAAATCTAGGTGGGGAAGTTGTTCGTATCAAGATTCGATTGTGTTTAATTATTACCTTGCAAAACTCCCAATTGAGCTTATAGAATATGTGGTGGTTCACGAACTCTCACACATTAAACACAAACACCACCAAAAGCCTTTTTGGGATGAGGTGGCTAAAGTTTTGCCTGATGTAAAATTGAGGCGTAAAAAATTAAGAAAATTTGAAAAGGAGATGTGATGGAATATGTAATTTTTGCGATTTTGGGGGTGGGAGTTGTGATTTTGGCATTTATACTTATAAAAAAATCAAAAGAAAACAAAGAGCTTCAAAATAAGCTTAATTATGCAAATATGCAAAATGCAAAAAACGAAGAGGTTTTGAAAAATTTTGAGGATGTTAAAAAGAGATTGGAAAATTTGGAAAAAGAAAAAGAGAATATTTTAAAAAATAAAAACGAACTTGAAAAAGATCTTGCAAAAACAATTCAAAAGCTTGAAATTCTTGAAAATATTCAACAAGATTATAAAACTTTGCAAGAGATTAACGCAGCAGATAAAGCAAAAATAAAAGAGCTTGAAACAAAACTTGCCGAAAATGAAAAATCTTTTGAAGAAAAACTTAAAATTTTGAAAAAAAACGAAGAAGAATTAAAAAACACGTTTGATAATTTAGCTGCTAAAATTTTGGAATCAACACAGCAAAAAGCTGAAAAAAATATAACCAATTTACTAAATCCTCTCAATAAAGAGCTTAAAGAATTTAAAGAAAAGATTGAAAGTATAAATGAAAAAGGTTCATTAAATATAAATTTGCTTAAAAAAGAGATTGAGGATTTGAAAAATCTCTCCCTTAAACTCTCCGATGATGCAAATAACCTTACAAAAGCTCTTAAAGGAGAAAAAAAACTTCAAGGAAATTGGGGAGAGTTGGTGCTTGAGAGAGTGCTTGAAATGAGTGGGTTAAGAAAAGGAATTGAATATGAAAGAGAAGTAAGTTTAAAAAATGACGAAAA
This sequence comes from uncultured Nautiliales bacterium, assembly GCA_964537435.1. GTDB lineage: Bacteria > Campylobacterota > Campylobacteria > Campylobacterales > Nautiliaceae > JALTBU01. Next base: position 2,925 of record CAZIBT010000105.1, read on the forward strand.
TAAAACATATAGACCCGATGTTATTGTTCATCTGCCAAATAAAAGAGATGTCATAATTGATTCGAAAGTTTCGCTTAATTCATACAGCGAATATGTTAAAAACAATAATGAAATAGACTTGAAAAATCATATAAAAGCTCTCAAAAACCATATCGACACTCTTGCTGAAAAAAAATACGAAAACCTAAAAGGCATTAATTCACTTGATTTTATTTTTATGTTTGTGCCTGTTGAAAACGCTTTAAATATTGCACTTGAAAAAGATAATTTGTTTGAATATGCCTTTAGAAAAAGAGTTGTTTTGGTTTCTCCTTCAACACTTCTTATAAGCCTCAGGGCAATAGAAGTTTCTTGGAGATACGAAAGACAGGCAGAAAACATCAAAGAAGTGGTAAAATCGGCTGAAAATCTTTATGATAAAGTAAGAGGATTTTTGGAGGATTTTAAAAAAGTGGGAGAAAATCTTGACAAAGCAAAAGATACATATGAAAGAGCAAAAGGAAAACTAGTAAGCGGCAAGGGAAATGTCATAAGACAAATTGCCATATTAAAAGAAAAAGCTGGAATAAAACCCAAAAAAGACATTCCTCAAGATTTCACCTCCCTTGCAAATTTAGGAGATAATGAT
>CAZIBT010000106.1:0-3501 GCA_964537435.1 uncultured Nautiliales bacterium
TAAAGACGTTTTTCCACTCCCACTTGGTCCAGATACCACTAAAAGACTCCCTTTCATTTCAATCTCCGAAATCTATTGTTATTGTAACTTTTGCTTTTGCCTTTTTAAGCTCTTCCCAATTTATATTTAAAATATTTCCAAGCGTTTTTTCCTGAATTGTTTTTTCTTTTTGAGTCTCTTTTTCTACTGATTTTTCATTTTCTAATTCACTCTTATCCTCTTTTTCCAACTCCTCTCCTATATCTTCGCCTATAGCTTTTGCAAGTTCTTTTTCATCAATATTTTCAAGCTCGCTTAAATCAATCTCTTTTTCATTCTCTTCTTTGATATTTTCAGGCTCGATATTTTCTGCTACATTTTCTTTTATTTCTTCTTCAATCTCTTCATTTGTTTCTTCTTTATTTTCATTCATCTCCTCATCAGTTTTGTTAATTTCCATTTCTTCAACAGATGGTTCTTCATCTATTTCACTTTCCTGAACATTTTCAGGCTCTTGTATCTCCTCTTCTTCATTAGCTAGTTCATTTATTTCTGAATTTTCCTCTGGCAATTCTCCATTTTCTCCTTCTAACTCCTCTATATCAAAATTATCCTCACTCTCAAGAGCTTTTTCTTCGATTATATCTTCTTTTAAAAATTCCTCTTCATCATTTGGTTTTTCTTCTTCTAGTTCGCTTTCATCTATAATAAAATCTTCATCCTCATCATTCTCATCAACTTCCGTTTGCAATTCATCATCACTGATTAAAAAATCATCTTCATCATTATCTATATTTTCTAAATCAAAAGACTCCAAATCAAAATCATTTTCTTCATCTGTTTTATGTTCTGTCTCATCAGATTCATTAATATTTTCAAGTAAATCAATTAAATCCGTAGGTAAAAAAGGCTTTTGCAAAAACCGATCAAACCCGGGTATTTTTTCATCATTTTTATTTAAAATCAATACAAATTTTGCATTAGAAAAATTTTCTTTAAGGTTTTTTAAAAACTCATCTGAATAAATTTCCTTATCTAAAAACACAACATCATAATTCTCATCAGGCAAACTTTCTGTTTTGCCAATAAACACCTCATCGCCTCTTTTTTCAGCGCTTAAAGAAAAAAGTTTTTGAATGGTCGGATTTTCGGTAATTAATAGTAATTTCATCTCTATTTCCCCATTTTTTTATATAATTATATTAAAAAATAAAAGTTTTATAAAATGAAGTTTTTAATAATTCTTATTTCAAGTATCTTTTTATTCGCAAATGAGGTTTATTTTCTGCCAAAAGAAGGTTTTAAAGCTCAGAAAAAACTCATCTCATTAATTACCCATTCAAAACATTCAATTAATATTATAATGTATGCATTTACAAACAAAAAAATTGCCAAAGCGCTAAAACTCGCCGCAAAACACAATGTAAAAATAACCATTATAGCCGACAAGGAAGAAGCAAAATATGAAAGAAGCGTTATTCCCAATTTAGCCATTATTAGAAATATTAATATTCATCTTTTAAATGGGAAAAGTTTCAAAAACGGAAAATTTGGAAAACTACACGCAAAAGTAGCTATTATTGATAATAAATATTTGATTACCGGCTCTGCCAATTATACATACAGCGCATTTTTCAAAAACTACGAATATATGATAATCCATACTGATAAAAATTTGATAAACAAGTTTGATAATTTTTTTTATTATCTTAAATCTATCTCCAAACCATATAGACTTAGCCGATAATATGAGCCAAAACATTAAAAATATTAATCATTTCATTTTCAAATATCCTCATTAAACTTCCCAATACAGCCATCAACACTAAAAAAGAAATTGCTATTTTTATAGGAAATCCAACAACAAGCAAATTAAACTGAGGCATTGTTTTCATTATCATTCCAAAAATCATATCACTTAAAAGAGATACCGCCAAAATAGGAAAAGCCAATGAAAAACCAAGCATAAAATATTTTGACATATAATTAATAAAAAATTCATAAAAAGCTTTAATATCAAAAAGTGTTCCAAAAGGTAAAGAATGCAGTGATTTTGCAATAAGCATAATTTCTAAATGATCACCCCCAAAAGCTATAAAAATTAAAATTGCAACCCAAACCAAAAACTGCGCCAAAATAGTTGATTGAATACCAGAATTCGGATCAAAAACAGTTGCCATTGTAAATCCCATTACAAAACTTATCTGCTCAGCAGCAAACCTCAACACATCAAACATCAAACTTAATGCACTACCTATCAAAAAAGCAAGAGTAACTTCCTCCAAAATGGCAAATATTACGCTGAAAAAATTTATATCAAATGTAACTTTTGGAGTAATTGGAAAAAACAAAACACTCAGCCAAAAAGCAAGAGCTGCTTTTGCTATCATTGGAATTGTAGGAAAATTAAAAAGAGGAATAAAAGAGAGAAAAGATGCAAATCTTATAAACAAAAGCAAAAATGTAACTACATTAACATCTGTTAAAAAATTTGCTATTTGCAAATTTCAAGCCTTTTATCTTTTAAATAATAAACTCTTTCAAAAAAAATTTTTAAATCTTCATCATGAGTAACAGTTATTAAACTCGCACTGTTTATCTCACAATATTCACAAAGTATTTGCATAACCTCATTTGCATTATTTTTATCCAGATTTCCTGTAGGTTCATCTGCAAAAATAATTTTAGGCTTTTTGCTTAGAACTCTAGCTATACTAACTCTTTGCTGCTGTCCCCCGCTTAATGTCTGAATGTTTTGGTTTAACACATCTTTTATCTCAAGTCTTTCTATTAAATTAAAATCAATCTCTCTTTGAGCAAGAATAGCAGCCGCCTCAATATTTTCCAAAGCACTAAAAGTATTAAAAAGATAATGAAACTGAAAAACAATACCAAATTCACGTTTTCTTATATTAATAAGTTCTTTTTCATTCAAAGAATATATATTCTTACCATTGTAATAAACACTTCCCTTTTGAGGCTTTAAAAATGTTGACAAAATATGTAAAAGGCTAGATTTTCCGCTTCCACTTTTTCCAAGAATGGCAACTCTTTCTTTAGGTTTTATTTCTAAATTTAGATTTTCAAAAAGCATATAATCAAACGAATGAGTAATATTCTCCGCCCTTAGCACCAATCGCCTTTTTTAAAATTATAGCATATAAAGTATATGGGTGGATGAGTGGATAGGTATATTTGTTATTGGTATATTGGTAAATAGTGTTAAATGTATAGTGCGAAGTGCAGAATTCTGAATGTTGAATTTTTAGTTTTAAGTTATCTGTAATTGGTGTATTTGTATATTGGTAAATTCGTTATTTGGGGTATAAAGGCCATAAAAGTATAAAAATTAAATAAAGAAAATAACTATGGTGTCAGAAATTATATAATATTTAGTGTTAAGTGGGAAGTGCTGAGTAGATAGTGCGTATTTTTAATGTTAAATGTTAAATTAAAAATTACTCGGGATTTAGAACTTAGAGCCTTTTTTACTTTTCACTTAAAGCTTAAAACTTGGAACTT
>CAZIBT010000107.1:0-3496 GCA_964537435.1 uncultured Nautiliales bacterium
TGGGCACTGTCTTTATGTATCTGCCAATGAAGCCCTAAGCGGTAATCATCATAAACTTGCAATCTATACATTCCTACATTTCTGATATTTCCATCCAAGCTTTTAGTATAAACTTGTCCCATTGTAATAAACTTGTCGCCATCTTTTTCCCAAGTTTTAAGAATAGGAAATTTGCTAAGCTTTGCTGCTTCCCCTTCATAAATATGATATTGACAAGGTGCATTTTTAATTGTTTTTGGGATGGTGTTTTTAATAGCAAAAAGTTTGCCAAAAGCTTTTAATTTTTCACTTAAGCTCTTAGGGGGTTTCATTTTAATAAGACTCTCTATCTCATCTGCTATTAAATCAAGCTTTTCCCCGAAAATTTTTTCCACTACCTCATTGTTTGCAAAAATATTCATCACGACAGGAATATCAAATTTTTTATTATTTTCAATGGGATTTGTAAACATAAGTATTTTTGGATTTTTCTTTTTGGCCTCAATATATGCCAAATGCGGTATTTCAAGATTTATATCAAGAGGGGTTTTTATGATTTTTATATAATCTTTTAAATCATTCAGATTCATTCACATCCTTTTAAATGTTTGTAAGAAATCAAAGCTTTTAAAATATTCTCCTCTATTTCCACTATTGATGGTTTTGAAAGCTTTATTTTAAGATTTGGAGCATACATAATAGATTTTATTATTTCTTCAATATCAGGCTGATGACCCACCATTGCTATAACACCCTCTTTATCATTAACTATTTCTTTAAATTCATTTACTCCAGCACCCGGCAGTAATTTAGATGTTTTAATAAATTTAGCTTTGGGATAAAAGTTTTTTAAAATTTCAGCGGTTTGCAATGCTCTTTTAGCAGTAGAAGTTATGATATAATCAATATTTGGATATATTTTTTTTATTTCTTTAAAAAATTTTTTTGCTCTTTTCACACCTTTTTCATTAAGAGGTCTATCAAAATCATGTCCTAAAAATTCATCTCTTTCAGTTGCTAAAGAGTGTCTTATAAAAAGATATTTCATAGCCTAACCTTTCTAAATAAAATTCCGTTTAAATAAAGAGAATTGGGAATATTTATTAAATACGGATGGTCAATATCTTGTTTTAAAAATTCAATAACCTCTAAATAAGAATTATCAATTATTGAACTGCTAAGTGCCAAATCAAGCAAATCTTTTTGATTAATGGCATTTGAACAGCTAAAAATAGCCAAATATCCACCATCTTCAAGAAGTTTGAGAGAATTGACAATTAAATATTTCCAGCCTTTAAGTGCACCCTTTTTAGCATTTTTGTTTTTGGCAAAAGCGGGAGGGTCTATAATAATCAAATCATATCTATCATTTTCTAATTCCAAAAATTTAAAAACATCGGCTTTTATAATTTCATAATTTTTTAGATTATTCAACTCACAATTTTTTTCAATCAAGGTGCAAGCATTTGCAGAAATTTCTACAAATTTAGTATATTTGGCATTAGCATATATTCCAAATCCTCCGGCATTAGCAAATAAATCCAATGTTTTTTTATTTCCATATTTTCCTACAATTTTTCTGTTTTTTCTTTGGTCCAAAAAAAATCCCGTTTTTTGACCTGTTATTAGATTGGTTAAAAATTTTTTATTATTCTCTACAATCTCAAATGCATCTACAATTTCACCATATAATAATTCATTGTTATTTTCTAGACCTTCTTTAAGTCTGATTTTATCAGCTTTTTGAAAAATTCCTTTTGGTTTTAAAATATCTATAAGTATTTCCAAAATTATACCTTTAAGATTTTCCATTCCCGCTGTGGTTATATCTATAACTAAATATTCTCCATACTTATCTATTATAAGCCCCGGCAAAAAATCGGCTTCAGAATGAATAAGTCTATAAGAATTGGTGATTTTTTCTAAAGATTTTCTTTTTTCTATGGCTTTTTTAATTCTGTTTTTAAAAAATTCTTTATCTATATGCGTTTTTTCAAAACTTATTACCCTTGCACTTATTTTACTTAATGGATTAATAAATGCAGTTGCAATATATTCATCTTTATAAACCAAATCAGTAATATCCCCTGGGTTACATTCTGGAAATTTTATTATTTCATTTTTATAAATCCATGGTGCTCTTTTTTTAAGTTTTAAAAAAGCTTCTTTTGTTATTTCAACTTTCATTAATTTCCTTCAAAATTCCGTTGTTTTTAAAATATTCTATCATTTTTTTGTATGTTTTATTAGAACTTAATGTTTTAACATCCCCTACAATTATAAGTTTTCTTTTTGCTCTTGTAATTGCCACATTAAGTCTTCTTAAATCATCCAAAAATCCTATTTCTTCTTTTTCATTTGCCCTAACCAAACTCAAAATTATTATCTCTTTTTCACGTCCTTGAAATCCGTCCACACTTTTTACCTCAATTTTACCACTATTTTCAATTTTTAATTTTCCATTTTCCATTAATTTTTTTATATACTCTTCGTGGTCTTTATAAGGCGTAATAACTCCTATATACTCTTCTTTTGCACCTGAATTTAATAAATTTTTAATTAATCCTACTACAAATTCTGCTTCAAGGGGATTATATTTTGAAGGAGAATCTTTTTTGACTTTTTCCAAAAACTTACCCATAGTATCAAAAAAAACAAGTGGATTATATCCTCCACAATTTTCATTTTCTTTAATTCCCAAATCTTTTATTGTGATATTTTTAATTTTTTCGTATGTTTTAACTTTGCATTCGTAAAATTCGCAACTTGGAAAATTATTTATTTTTTCATTCATTCTATATTGAATGCCTAGTGTAAAATATGCTTTTTTATAAAGTGCAGTAAATCTTTCAAACATACTGGTTTTAAGTCTTATATCATTGCTAAGAATTGTAGGAGGAAGTTGTTTGTGATCTCCCGCAAAAACAGCTTGCTTTGCTTTTATTAAAGGTATCAATGTGCTAGGCTCCATCGCTTGAGCTGCCTCGTCAATAAAAACAGTATCAAATTCCTTTTTTTCAAGAAAATCACCTCCAGACACAGAATTAGTTGCAAAAACAATATCTGCTTTATCAATTATATCATTCATAATTTTTTCTAAAATATCATTTTTTTGATCATAAAGTTTATTAATGTTTTGCTGTATTTTAATCCATTCGGCCATCTCTTTTATCCATTCGGCTTTAATTCCTCTTTTGCCTTTTCCCTCTTTTGCCAGAGCTAAAATTTCCTCATCACTCATCCCCCTTCTTCTACCAGGAGTTGGTTTTTTAGTTCTTTTTTCCTGAAGATGTTTTAAATCATCTATTTTTTTGATTAATTTTTCTATCTCTTTATATCGTTTATCTCTTCTTATTTTCACATCTAAAGAGTATTTCATTAAATTACTTTCAATCTTGGCTGGATGTCCGATTCGAACAACATTAAAATCTTTTAATTTTTCTAAAACATTATCAACTGCAACATTTGAATCTGCCGTTACTAAAAGTTTTTTGCCTATATGTTTTTTTATAACCTC
>CAZIBT010000108.1:0-3462 GCA_964537435.1 uncultured Nautiliales bacterium
AAAAACAAAAATGGATAAAACATTTAAAGAAGAGATGAGAATAAAAAAAATTCCTGCAAAAGTGAGGGGATATATATTTCAAATGGAAAATGGAAAATTAGAAAATTAGTTATCATTTATAGTAAAATTGTAAAAACATCACAATATACTAATATACAAATAACCAATATACCAATCACAGAAAGGTAAAAATGACTTATGTAATATACGGAGATATTCACGGATGTCTTGAAGAATGGGAAGAACTTAGAAAACTCATTCCTAAAAACTCATTTGAAATAAGTGTCGGTGATATTCTTGATAAAGGCCCATATCCTGTTGAAGCCCTACGTTATGCCAAAAAAAATAAAATTTTTACAATTATGGGAAATCACGAATATAAACACATTAGAAAATATTGGGGCAGAAAAGTTCAGCTTGATGAAGACCAGCAAAAAGTGTATCCTAAATTAAAAAAAGAGGATTTTGAATTTATTGAGAGTATGCCGTTTTTTTTAAAATTAAATCATTTAACAATTCTTCACGCCGGTATTACAAACTGGATAAGACTTAATAACCCTCCTTTGAATATTATGACTTTACTTCTGTTTTTAAGAGAGGTAAATGAAAACGGAAAATTTTTACCCCTAAATCATAATAACCCAAAAGCAAAATACTGGGCTGATGTTTATAACGGACATGAGGGATTTGTTGTTTATGGACATAATCCTTTTTTGGAAGTTAAAAAAAACGAATTTGCAGCAGGTATCGACACTGCTTGTGTTTATGGAAATAAATTAACTGCACTTGTTATTAAAAATACTCTAAAACCAGATAACTATGAAATAATACAAATTAATGCCAAAAAAGCTTATTCAATACCTAAATTTAAATTTTAATTTATTTTTATATGATATAATAATAAAAAAAGGAGTAAAAATGGCTAAAAAAAGAGTTGCAATAAACGGTCTTGGCAGAATTGGGAAAATGGTTCTTTGGCATTATATTATCAATAAACCTGAAAATGTAGAAATAGTAGCGGCAAACGGAGGAAGAGGAAGTGCAGAAGATTTGGCGTATATGCTTAAATTTGATTCTGTTCATGGAAAATTCCCAGCTGAAATTAGTTATACTGATAATAGTTTGATAGTAGGAGGAAATGAAATTAAGCTTGTTCAAGGAAGGGATCCGGAAATTTTACCATGGAAAGAATTAAATATTGACATTGTTCTTGAATGCACAGGACATTTTACAAAAAGAGACGATGCGGCAAAACATTTAAAAGCAGGCGCAAAAAAAGTCCTTATTTCAGCCCCAAGTAAAGATGCAGAACTGACAGTGGTATTGGGTGTAAATCAAGATTGGTTTGATCCTACAAAACACGACGTTATTTCAAATGCTTCCTGCACTACAAATTCATTGGCTCCCGCAATCAAAGTCTTACATGATGAATTTGGTATTGAAAGTGCTCTTGTTACAACCGTTCATGCTTACACTTCATCTCAAGCCATTGTTGATAAAAAACTACCTGGAAAACATAGAAGAGGACGCGCAGCGGCTGAAAATATAATTCCAACAACTACAGGAGCGGCAATTGCAACAACAAAAGTTATTCCAGAACTTGAAGGAAAAATGAACGCAAGAGCTTTGAGAGTTCCAGTTCCAGACGGAGCAATTACAGACATCTCAGCCACACTCAAAAAAGAAGTAAGCGAAGAAGAAGTAAATAAAGCTTTTGAAAAAGCAATGAATACTTATCTAAAAGGAATTTTGGAAATAACTTATGATGAGATTGTATCAAGAGATATTATTAATAATCCTCATTCAAGTATAATCGACGGACTTTCAACATTAGTTGTAGATAGAAATAAAGTTAAAGTCTACGCTTGGTATGATAATGAGTTTGGATATTCTGGAAGACTATTAGAACTAGCAGATTTCGTAGCTTCCAAACTTTAAAAGGGATATCCCTTTTTTATTTGTTATTTATTATTTATATATTAGTTATTAGAAATTTTAAAAAGGGTTATTGTAAAGATTATAAAGTTGCTATTCATTTATACACAAAACTAAATTCTTTTTTAACTTTTAGCTAACTTACTTACATATGCATTAGAAACGCCCAAAAATCTTGCTATTTCGCTATATTTATATCCATTTGCCTTTGCAGCTTTGATTGCTTCTTTTTTATCTTTAAACTCTTCAAAAAATTCTGGCAATTTCTTTCTTATAACTTTAACTTCACCATCAACCATCACAATTTTGGGTTCTTTATATATTTCATCTATTTCTGTTTTTGATAATGGATTATTTAACCAATTTATATATTCGTCTAAAGGTTTAGTTAATATTTTACTACCTTCAATTATTTCAAAAAATTTTGTTTTTTTGATTCTTATGGCCAATGATTGATAATCCCAATCTTTTATATCATCTACCAATCCTAAAACTAAAGCATTTCTTTCGATATATTTTACCACTTTCCAAAAATGTTCTTCATCAAATAACATATAACTATCAAATCTGCCTTTCCACAAATGTCCAACCCTGCCACTTTTAAAATTATACCATGCAGCATAAGCAGAATTTAAAAGCCTCATAGCCTCGCTTAAATTATCTTTATGAGTTTCAATTAAAATATGATAATGCGTAGGTAATATTGTAAAAGCATGAAAAGTTATATTATAATCATTTTTGATTTTAAGCATTAGTTCCAAAAATTTGTAAAAGTCCTCTTTTTCTAAAAAAACTTCACTTTTATTGACACCTCTATTTACTATATGGTAAAACCCAGGTTCATTGATTCTCGGTTTTCTTGCCATTACATTCCTTTGATATAGTTTAAAAAATTTTACAAAAATTTTACTTTAATTGCAAGGGAGGTTAAATTCTCTCTACCCTTACAACTTGATTACCATTTAATACTATTCTTACTCTATCCCCTCTTCTTATATCAACACCCTTGGCAACAACTACAATATTTTTTCCGTTATCCAATTTTATAAAAAGTTCTTCAGCATTAGCTTTATCAAGTTCGGTTCCTACATATGCACCTGCCAATCCACCTCCCAAAGTTGAGAGAACATTTCCTTTTCCATTACCTAATAAACTTCCTAAAACCGTTCCTGTTATAGCCCCTATCATCGTTCCACTTCCATTATCTTTTATAACAACCATTCTAACATCTGTTACGGTTCCTGTTTCATAAGATAAAACCTGATTTGTATTTGCCAATGAAACTTCGTTTGAATTATACATCCTAGTACATCCCCCTAAAAACAAAACACTTCCTATCATACAGCTTGTTAATAATATCTTAAATCTCATATTTTCTCCTTTTTTTTTTGTAATTATAAACATAATTTACTTATTATAACATTAATTCAATAAATTTTATCAAAAATAAATAATCAAAACATAAATTTCAACTTGACATAAAAAGATAATTTCCCTATAATTCTACTCCACAAAGAGTTGACCCGT
>CAZIBT010000109.1:0-3453 GCA_964537435.1 uncultured Nautiliales bacterium
CTTGATATTATGGATTATGATTTAAGAAAGAGTGATTATTTTGTAGATTATGTAATAGTTGCAACTACAATGGCTGACAAACATGGTTTTGCTCTTTTGGATCATCTTAAAAAAAACCTAAAATCCACCGAAACGTTTTTGGGTATTGATAAAAGTGATGATTGGATTTTAATTGATCTTGGAGATATTTTAATTCATTTAATGAGTGAGGAATACAGGGCAAAATACCAAATGGATGAATTTTTAAAAGAATTCAAAAGAAAAAATTAGTAAACTTCTTTTCTGTGGGCTATTCTTATAATTGTAATTAGCAGGATATTGTTTTCTTTATAATAAATTATTCTGTAATTTCCCGCCCTTTTTCTGAATTTGCCTTTATATTTTCCTTTTAATGCTTTATCGTTTGAAAAATTACCATTTTGCAAATCTTTTAGTTTATTTGAGATCAAAACCTGCGCTCTTTTATTTAATTTCAAAAATTCTTTTTCGGCTTCCTTTTCAAAAACAATTTTATACATCTATTCCGGCTTTTTTTAAAACTTCCTCCATTAATACCACAGTGCTTTTGCCGTTTTTAAGATTTTCTATTCTTTTGTCGGCTATTATTTCATCCAATTTATCAAAATAATTCTCCAATGCTTTTTCGATTAAATAGGTTTTTGTTTTATTAAGTTCGGCCGCATATTCATTTAACATTTCAAAAATATCCTCATCAAGTCTAATGCTTAATTGCTTTCTCATAAAAACTCCTTGTAATACAATTGTATTACAAAAACAATCTTATGTCAAATCCCATTCACTAATAAGTTTAATTCCCTCTTTTTGCAGTATTTTACTCGTAAGCCCGGGGGCAGAGCATTTGCATTCACACCCATTGATATAAGCGCTTGTTTTTTTAATACCACAGCTAGGGGATTTTTCTTTCCCTATAAAAATTCCGATTTTTTGCTCTTTGCATATTTTAAGCGCCTCTTTCGCACCTTTTAAAAAAGCTTCTGTTTTATCGATTCCATTTATATCGATTATATTATCACCTATGAATCTTGCAGCAGGTCTTGGAGTAGGAAGAGCAAACTCTTCGGGACAAAAAGGGATAAGTTCATATTTTTCTTTTAGCTTATTTAAAATATTTTCATCAATAGGTTTTGAAGCTCCGTCATACCTACAAGCAAATCCCAGCATACATTTGCTAATCATTGCTTTTTTAAATTTTTCCATTTTTTACATTCTCTTTTTAGCTTCTATTCCAAGTAAACTAAGCCCAAGATTAATAACAATACCTACAACTGCCAAAATTTTAAGCCTTATATTCTCTTTTTCACTTCCTAAAACCATATTTTTATTATAAAATCTATGAAATTCACCGGCTAAATCTATGAGGTAATTTGTAAGTCTATGAGGTTCACGGTTAATAAAGGCATCTTCTAATACATAAGGTAATTGAAGGGCGAAAAAAAGCAAATCTTTTTCGTCGCTATTAAGATTTTGAAGTTTAACATCAACCATATCGTCATATTTTTTATTCGCCTTTTCGAAAATCGAATAAATTCTTGCATGTGCATAATTGACATAATAGCTAGGATTTGAACTATCCTGTTTGTTTAAATCATCCACATCAAATTCAAGATGAGTATCAGCTCTTTTTGTTAAAAATACGAATCTCAAAGCATCAGCCCCTACATCTTCAACAACATCCCTTACCAAAATAAAATTCCCTGCCCTTTTGCTCATTTTATAAGGTTTGCCGCCTTTTAAAAGTTTTACCATTTGAGATAATAAAATTTCAAGTTTTTCAGGGTCAAATCCCAAAAATTTAATTGCTGCTTTTACCCTTGCAATATATCCATGATGATCTGCTCCCCAAATATTAATGTATCTATCAAATCTTCTTTCAAATTTATCATAATGATAAATTATATCTCCTGCTAAATATGTAGGCATTCCGTTTTCTCTTACAACAACTCTATCTTTTTCATCTTTAAACTCACTTGATTTGAGCCATATTTTGCCTTCTTTTTCATATAAAGCTCCGTTTTTTTCCAAAATTTCTTTGATTTTATCCCAGTTTTTATAAAGAGATTTTTCACTAACCCAATTATCAAAAGGCAAAATATTCAAAAGTTTAATATCTTCTTTAATTACTTCAAGCATTTTATCTTTGCACCACATACTAAGTTTTTCATCATCAAATAAAGCTTCTTTTTTATTATCCTTTTTTATTATTTTAACATTGTTTTCAAAATAATCTTTTCCGAATTTTTTTATCGCTTCATTTGCCAAATCATTTATATATTCTCCTCTGTAATATTCATCTGGATATTGGACATCATAACCCAAATTTTTTCTAGCCGCAAGATATACTGAAACTCCAAGAAGCTTTATTTGACGCCCTGCATCATTTACATAATATTCAGTTTTGATTTTTTTACCTATATGCCTTCCAATTCTATTTAACGCATCTCCAAAAACAGCACCTCTGGCATGTCCTATATGAAGAGGACCTGTTGGATTTGCAGATATAAATTCAAGTAAAATACTCTCTTTATCTTCTCTTTTGCCAAAATTTTCTTTTTGCAAAATAACTTTATTTGCATATTCATCCAAAAATTTATCGCTAAGCTTTATATTAACAAATCCGCTTATTGCTTCAATACTTTCAAACTCCTCGCATTTTAATTTTTCACACAACTCTTTTGCAAAAACATTAGGATTTTGTTTATTTTCTTTAGCATATTTAAAAACAGGCACAGCATAATGCCCAAATTCCTTTTGCTTTGGTTTATTAATGGGAGGATTTTCCCCAAGATGATTTTTAAAAATTTCAGCAACTTTTTGCTTCATTAATTTCCTTTCCATTCTTGTATAAATTCATCAATATTAAATTTACTGACTTTAAGCAAAGATGCTATGGCAATGCTTTTTAAATAATTTTTAGATTCTTCAAAATCATCATTAACCAAAAGATAATCATATTCTGGTATTTTTTTCATCTCTTTTATGGCATTTATCATTCTTATTTCAATACTCTCTTTTGTTTCAGTGCCTCTATTTTCAAGTCTTTGAATAAGTGTTTTTTGATTTTTTGTTGTTATAAAAACACCTGTTAATAAATTAGCATAAATTTTTTTGACATTTTCATACCCTTGGACGTCTATATCTAAAAAAACAATTTTCCCTTCTTTTAAAGCTGCATCTATTTGTTTTTTGCTAGTGCCATAAAAATTACCGTGAACCTCCGCCCATTCTAAAAAATACCCTTTTTCAATATCTTGTAAAAATTCCTCTTTACTTACAAAAAAATAATCCACCCCCTCTTTTTCACCCTCTCTTTTCTCTCTTGTGGTTGTGGAAACACTAAAATATGCTCTCTCACCAAGTTCATCGCAAACTGCCCTTGCTAAAGACGTTTTTCCACTCCCACTTGGTCCAGATACCACTAAAAGACTCCCTTTC
>CAZIBT010000110.1:0-3413 GCA_964537435.1 uncultured Nautiliales bacterium
CTAAAAGCATATACCAAACTTCTTTCAACTTGTTCTTTTGCTTTTCTAAAATGTTTTCTTCTACCTGAGTAGAATCCTTTTGCCATTTTTAATATTTTTTTATGTCTTTTTCTTCTAACTGTTCCTGTTTTAACTCTCATTATCTCTCCTTATTTTTTGGCGTGCATCTATCGCAACTTAGCCTTTTAGGCGAAGGTTTAACCTTACTTTGCCGTTACTTCACTTAAATTAAATTAAATACATAGTAATAATTGAACTTCTTTATTGTTTGTTTTATCCACGTATTTTGGGGCTCTTAATTTTCTTTTTCTTTTTTGCGATTTTTTTGTTAGGATATGGCTTCTATAAGCGCTTCCTCTTTTGATTTTACCGCTTTTTTTTACCTTAAATCTTTTAGCAGCCCCTTTATTTGTTTTCATTTTAGGCATAGCTACTCCTTTTTATATTTGGATTGGAATTATATCATAAATTTTTATGATACAATAATCAAAAAGGTTTTTTTATGAAAGTAGAGAAATATATAGATAAAATAAAATGGGTAGAATTAAATGAATTACAAAATAAAACTCTTGAAGATTTAATTTTAAAATTTCATGCCAAAAATTTAAAAAGGTTATATGTATTAAAAGATAATAAACCAATTGGGGTATTGTCATCTAAAATGATAATTGATATTTTTTTAAACAATAAACAAAAAGATAATGCATTTGATTTTTTCAAAAACAATGAAAATATGAAATGTTTTTGCTCAGATGATAATATTGTCGATGCATATTATAAAATGAGAAAAGAAAATATTGATTTTATACCTGTTTGTAAAAATGGAGAAATTATAGGAGAACTTAATTTTGATACTTTGAGTTTGAAAATTTCATATATTGTGATTAAAGATGAATTAACTCATGTATATAATAGAAAATATTTTGATGTTTTGATTCAGGAATATAATGATTTTAGTAAACCAATGGGAATTATTTTTATAAAATTGCAAAATTTACCTGTTTATGAAGGTTTATATGGTATTGAAATGAGTGAAAAAATTATAAAAGAATTTTCCAAAATCATTCTTTGCAGTGTGAGAAAGATAGATTTTGTATTTAGATGGGATAATGAATTTAGAATACTTACCTTTAATGATTTGGAAAAAAGCACTATTATTTTTGAAAGGTTAAAAGAAAAATTATCTAAAATAGAAATAAACACATTGCATATACCTTTTGAATGTTGTATATCACATGTGCCAGAACTTCAAAACAATATTTTATCAGCTGTTGATGATTGTGAAGAAAAATTAATTGAAAGGGAGTAGTGCACTTCCCCAAGTAAAGCCACCACCAAAAGCATCAAGCAGCATTAAATCTCCCTTTTTTATTTTCCCTTTTTTAACCATTTCATTTATTGCCATAGGAATTGATGCTGATGAGGTGTTCCCGTATTTTTGGACTGTTAAAACACACTTTTCTTTTGGAATATTAACGGTTTTCGCAACAGCATCTATTATTCTGTAATTGGCTTGATGAGGCACAAACCAATCTATATCATCTCCATTTATTTTATTACGTTGCAAAATATCCATTACAGATTTGGATAGGGTTTTTACAGCGACTTTAAAAGTTTCGTTTCCTTTCATTTCAAGCCAGATTCTATTAGTTTCACATCCATATTTTACGCCTCTACCTGGAGTTATTAAAAAATCACTATATTTACCATCTGCATTAATATCTACATCAATTATAGCTTCTTCTTTGTTTTTTGTAGCACTTATAATAGCCGCACCCGCACCATCTCCAAATAATACACATGTTGTTCTGTCTTTCCAATTTACAATTTTACTTAAGGTTTCTGCTCCTATTATTAAAATATTTTTATATATTTTGCTTTCAATAAACGCTTTTGCATGAGCTAATGCATAAATAAAACCAGTACAAGCAGCACTTATGTCAACAGCTGGACGAACAATTCCTAACTTTTGAGCGACAATACAGGCGGTTGAAGGCATTGCAAAATAATCAGGTGTTATTGTTGCGACTATAACCATATCAATCTCTTTTGCGTTCATTTGGGCATTTTCAAGCGCATTTAAAGCTGCCATATATGCAAGATCACTTGTTACTTCATTATCCTCTACAATATGTCTAGTTTTTATTCCTGTTCTTTTTGTTATCCATTCATCATTTGTATCAACTATTTTTTCTAAATCTTTGTTGGTTAAAATTTTATCGGGAACATATGCCCCTATGCTTGTTAATTTTGCATACATTTATGAGCCTTTAGAGAGTCTTGTATTTTTTGGTTTACGTCATATTCTATAAATTTTATTGCTTGAAATATTGCGTTTTTTATGGCTTTGGAATTGCTTTTTCCATGTGCAATAATTACACATCCATTTACACCAAGCAAAGGTGCTCCTCCGTATTCTGCATAATCTGTTGCTTTTTTTAAAGCTTTAAATACAGGTTTTAAAAGAAGTGCTCCGATTTTTTGTAAAATCCCTGATGAATTGATTTCTTCTTTAATTAATTTTCCTATTATTTCTGCCGCACCTTCACTTGTTTTTAAGACAATATTTCCTATAAAACCATCAGTAATAATTACATCAACTTCACCTTTGAAAATATCTCCACCTTCAATATTGCCAACAAAATTGACGAATTTTTCTTTTATCATTTTAAATGCTTCTTTTGTAACAGAATTGCCTTTGCTCTCTTCCTCTCCGTTGCTAAGTAATCCAAGTGTAACGTTTTCTTTATTTAAAACAACTTTTCCATATACTTCTCCCATTACTGCAAACTGTGTTAAATTTTCGGCATTACAATCTACATTTGCTCCAACATCTAGAAATAGGGCATATCTTTTTTTTATGGTTGGCATAAAAGTTACAATTGCTGGTCTTTTAATACCTTTTATTCTTCCAAGTTTCAAAGTTGCAAGGCTCATTGATGCGCCGCTATGTCCAGCTGAAACAACAGCATCAACTTCACCTTTTTTTAGAAGTTCGATAGATTTATAAATAGTGGATTCCTTTCTTTTTAAAGCTTCTGTTGCCGCTTCATCCATTTTTATAACATCTAAACTATTTATAAATCTAACTTTTTCCAATAAATTATTAGGCACAAGTTTTTTTAATTTTTTTTCATCTCCTACAAGATATGCGGTAAAATTTTTTTTGTTTAATGCCTTAATAACACCTTCTATAATAGGTTCGGGACCAAAGTCCCCTCCCATTGCATCTATTGCTATTTTCATCAATACTCACCGCAGCTAGGGCATGCTCTATGAGGTCTTTTATATGCGCCACAATGGGAGCATTTTACCACAGTGCTTAATTTGATTTTATAATGTGTTCTTCTTTTTGCACCTCTTGTTTTTGAGTTTCTTCTTTTTGGAACTGCCATTTTTTCTCCTTAAAATTC
>CAZIBT010000111.1:0-3404 GCA_964537435.1 uncultured Nautiliales bacterium
TTCCTCTGATGAATTTAAATATTCAATAGTGGTATCAAAGAAAATTTCAAAAAAAGCTGTAGTAAGAAATAAAATAAAAAGAAGATTAAGGAATATTTGCAAAAATGTTTTAAATACGGGCAAATATGTTGTTTTAGTAAAAATGGATGTATCTAAAATTGAATTTAAAAAACTGGAAAATGATTTTAAAAAAATTATTCAAAAAAATGGTTAAGTTTTATCAATATTACATAAGTCCAGCACTTGGAAATAACTGTAGATATTATCCTACTTGCAGCGAATATGCAATGTGGGAAATAGAATGTGATAATTTTTTTACGGCTTTATATAAATCGATTATGAGAATTTTAAGATGTAATCAGTTATTTAAAGGCGGAATTGATTATCCTGTAATAAAACGGGAAATAAAACCAGTATTTGGTAAAAAAAAAGAGATTAGTTTTTGGTTGATACCAGTGGATAAAAATAAATATTTAATAATAAAGGCTTATAATGAATAATTCAGGACAAATGAAAAGGATAATAATTGCGACTGTAATTTCTTTTATATTTTTTATAGCATATGATTATTTTGTGTTGCAACCTCAGGCAAAAAAAGAGATGACAAAAGAACAAAATATTTCTAAAACCGAAGTAAAAACTTCAATAAAAGCTCCACAAAAAACTAAAATCTTAAAAAACAAATATGTTTTGACAATAAATTCTAAAGAATATAAAGCAAAAATAGATCAATTTGGTAGAATAAGTGAATTTATTTTAAAAGAAAAAAAATTTAATGAAAAAAACAAAAAACTAGATATTATCTCCGATAAATCGCCAAAACCTTTAGAAATAAGATTTGAAAATCCTAAACTTAATGCGTTAGCATTTAAAGTGCCTGTAAAAACAGATATTCAATATTTAGATATAAAAAATAAACCTAAAAGTGTTGTATTAACCAGAAATTTAAACGGATTAATTGTCAAAAAAATTATAACATTTTATCCTAATGGTAGATATGATGTAAAAATAATATTGTCTAAAAACGTCAAATATTTTATATCTCCAGGGTATAGACCAGATGTAGCGGTTGATAGATTAACAATACACGGAGCGTTAATTAAAAAGTCTGATGGGACATTGGAGATTATCAAGGATGGAGATGCTGAGAATAAGACATATAATAATTCGATTGTAGTAGCAGGATTTGATAGGTATTATACAACACTGCTTTTCAGTAAAAAACCATTTAAAGTAATAGTTTCACCTGATGAAGAAAATAATCCTATTTTATTTATACAAGCCAATTCCAATATTAATTTGACGGGGTATATAGGCCCTAAATATGTTGATACATTGGCTAGTATCAATAAAAATTTAATTGACGTGGTTCAATATGGCGTAGGAACGTTTTTTGCAAAAAATTTGTTTTTACTTTTGGATTTTTTACATAAACTTGTTGGGAATTGGGGTATAGCGATAATATTCTTGGTTATAATTGTTAGACTTGTTTTGTTCCCTCTTACATTTAAGGGAATGGTCAGTATGTATAAATTAAAAGAGCTAGCTCCTAAAATGAAAGAATTACAACTAAAATACAAAAAAGACCCTCAAAAGCTTCAGGCGAATATGATGAAGCTTTATAAAGAGCATGGGGCAAATCCTTTGGGGGGATGTTTACCGTTGGTTTTGCAAATCCCTGTTTTTTACGGAATTTATAAATTATTACTTTATTCAATCGAGCTTAAAGGGGCACATTTTCTTTGGCTTGAAGATTTGAGTATGAAGGATCCGTATTTTATATTGCCTGTTTTAATGGGTATTTCTATGTATTTGCATCAAAGACTTACGCCAACTAATTTTCAGGATAAAATGCAAGAGAAAATATTTAAATTTTTACCTTTGATTTTTGCTTTTATGATGGCTACGTTTCCATCAGGGTTGGTTCTTTATTGGACAACAAACAATATTCTCTCTATCTTACAGCAGTTGATTATAAATAAAATCATGGAATCAAAAAAGTATTTAAAGGTTAAAAATTGAGAATTGAAGCAAAAACACTTGAAGAAGCTTATGAAAAAGCGGCTGAAATGTTACATTGTTCAGTTGCGGATATAGAAGCCGAAATAATTCAATACCCATCAAAGGGTATTTTTGGATTGTTTGCAAAATATGCAGTTATAGAAGTTGAAGAACATTTTGATATAGAAAAATTAAAAGATTTAATTAAAAACGAATTAATAAAACTTTTTGAAAAATCTTGTTTTAATGTTGAAATCAAGGAAGTTAGCAAATATAATGAAGAGACAGTGTTTATTAAAATAGACGGAGATGATGCTGCGCTATTAATTGGAAAAGAAGGTTACAGATACAATGCTTTAAATTATATGCTATATAGCTGGCTTCATCAAAAATACGGTTTTAAAATTAAACTTGAAATTGCTGAATTTTTAAAGACACAAACTGAAAAATTAAAAGAATATATAGAATTTTTTATAAATGAAAAAATAGAACCTCGAGGTTACGGCAGAACAAAAGCACTAAACGGTGTTTTACTCTATCTTGCACTTGATATGTTAAGAGAGAGATTGCCGGATAAATATATAGGCATAAAAGAAAGAAATGGAGAAAAATATATAATTGTCGGGGAAAAATATGAAAACCATAGCGGCAGTAGCAACACCTAAAGGTGTAGGTGCAATTTCGATAGTTAGGATTTCCGGTGATAATGCACTTGAAATTTCCAAAAAACTGATAAAAAAAGAGCTTAAACCAAGAATTGCAACTTTAAGTAAAATTTATAATTATAACAATGAATTAATAGATATAGCACTTGTTATATATTTCAAAGCTCCTCATTCTTTCACAGGTGAGGATATTGTTGAATTTCAGTGCCATGGCGGGTATATTGTATCAAAACTTATTCTTGAAACATTGTATAAATTTGGAGTAGAACCAGCTAAACCGGGAGAATTTAGCAAAAGAGCATTTTTAAATGGTAAAATTGATGCTTCTCAAGCTGAAGCAATTGCAAAATTGATAGAAACTCGCTCATTAGAAGGTGCAAAACTTCTTTCAAAACAGCTTGAAGGAGAACTTTCTAATTTTGTAGAGGATATCAGAAATAGATTAATAGAATTAATGGCTTACAGTGAAGTATTTATAGATTATGCTGAAGAAGATCTGCCTCAAAGTATGGATAGAGACATTCAAGTAAAAATCAATAATTTAAAAAAAATTTTAATTAAAACTCTTGAAGCTTCAAAAAGAAGAGAAGGAATGTTGAGTGGTTATAAAGTTTCAATTATTGGAAAACCAAATGTTGGTAAAAGTTCTATTTTAAATGCTCTTTTGAATTTTAATAGAGCAATAGTTAGTGATATAGCAGGAACTACAAGAGATACAATTGAAGAAGATATTCAAAT
>CAZIBT010000112.1:0-3369 GCA_964537435.1 uncultured Nautiliales bacterium
TCTCTTTATGGTTCTATATCAATTTTACTTTTTCTTTTTTTATGGATATATATAAACTGGATAATATATCTTGGCGGAATATATTTAATCAAATATTATGAAAAATATTTGTTACAAAAATACACATAATTTTTTTTATGGTTGTTGTTTTTTATTATTAAATTTAACTTTTTTATAAAAATATCTTATTATGAAAGAAAAAAAGGAGTTAAAAATGCATAATGAAGTTTATTATCCACACAAAGAACTATTTGAAAATCCTGTTTTTAAAAATATCTGTGAATATGAAGATATGGTAAAAGAGTTTGAAAAAGATTTTGAAGGAACATGGGCTAAATTAGCCAATGAAAAAATCTCATGGTTTGCACCTTTTAAAAAAGTTTTGGATGAAAGCAACGCTCCTTTTTACAAGTGGTTTATTAATGGAAAGCTAAATATTACATATCAATGTATTGATAGACATCTTAAAGATAAAAAAAATAAAGCCGCAATTATTTGGGAAGGTGATAATGGAGAGAAAAGAATTATTACTTACCTTGAACTTTACCGTGAAGTAAATAAATTTGCAAATCTTTTAAAATCTCTTGGAATAAAAAAAGGTGATAGGGTTGTAATTTATATGCCAATGATTCCAGAAGCTGCTTTTGCAATGCTTGCATGTGCTAGAATCGGCGCAATTCATAGTGTAGTTTTTGGAGGATTTAGCGCCGAATCTCTTAAAGATAGAATTCTAGATGCTGAGGCAAAACTAGTAATCACTGCTGATGGGGCATTTAGAAAAGGTAAACCTTATATGTTAAAACCTGTGGTTGATAAAGCACTTGAAGGCGTTGAAATTGTGGAAAAAGTTTTGATTGTAGAAAGAAATAAAGAGGATATAGACTGGATTGAAGGAAGAGATATAAGTTACAATGATTTAATACAAAATCAATCCTGCGAATGTGAACCTGAAATTATGGATAGTGAAGATCCTCTCTTTTTGCTTTATACATCAGGAAGCACTGGTAAACCAAAAGGAGTTCAGCATTCTCAAGCAGGATATATTCTTTGGGCGCAACTTACAATGGAATGGGTATTTGATATAAAACCAAACGATACATTCTGGTGCACAGCAGATATTGGGTGGATTACAGGACATACATATATAGTGTATGGACCTTTAGCAGCAGGAGCTACTACATTGATGTTTGAAGGAGTATTAACCTATCCGGATGCCGGAAGAGCTTGGAAAATGATTGAAGAAAATAAAGTTAATCAATTCTATACCGCTCCAACAGCAATTAGATTACTTCACAAAATCGGAGCAGATGAACCTAAAAAATATGATTTAAGCTCACTTAGAATTTTAGGAACCGTAGGTGAACCTATAGATCCTGCAGCTTGGAAATGGTATTATGATGTTGTAGGAGGCGGAAAATGCTCAATCGTTGATACCTGGTGGCAAACTGAAACAGGTGGGCATATGATATCCCCTCTTCCAGCAGCTACTCCTATTAAACCGGGAAGTGCAACATTCCCACTTCCGGGAATTTTTGCAGAAATAATAGATGAAAATGGCAATAAAATGCCTGCTGAAGAAAAAGGTTTGCTTTGCATTACAAAACCTTGGCCTAGTATGATAAGAACAATTTGGGGTGATCCGGATAGATTTGTCAAAAGTTATTTTGGGGTTGCCAAAAAAGATGGAAAACCTGTATATTTCAGCGGTGATGGTGCTATATATGACAAAGACGGCTATATTTGGATAACTGGAAGGGTTGATGATGTAATAAATGTGAGCGGTCATAGACTTGGAACTGCTGAAATTGAAGCAGCTATCCAAAAACATCCTCTTGTTGCTGAAGTTGCAGTTGTAGGAAAACCTGATGAAATAACAGGAGAATCTATTTTTGCGTATATTGTTTTGGCTGATGAGGAAAATTTAGGAGAAGAAGTTGAATTGATGCAAGAGATTAATGAAATTATTACTATGGAAATAGGTAATATTGCAAAAGTTAAAGATTTTGCATTTGTTCCAGGACTTCCGAAAACAAGAAGTGGTAAAATTATGAGAAGAATTCTAAGAGCCGTTGCAAAAGGAGAAGGGATAAAACAAGATACTTCCACTTTGGAAGATCCAAATGTTGTTGAAAAAATAATTGAAATAGTAGGCAAATAAATTTGTTATAATTACAAAAAAAGGAGAAATTATGGATATCAAAAAAATTAAACCGGGAAATCCCGAAGAGGCTATTAATGTTTTAATAGAAATACCTCAAGGTAGCAATATTAAATATGAGCTTAATAAAGAAAGCGGAGCAATATTTTTAGACAGAATTCTTTATGGAAGTGAATTTTATCCGGCAAATTACGGATTTATTCCAAATACACTTGCATCTGACGGAGATCCTATTGATGTTTTGGTTTTAAGCTCCGAATCAGTGGTTCCTGGATGTGTAATCAAATCTAGAATAATAGGTGTTTTTTTAATGGAAGATGAAAATGGACAAGATGAAAAAATTGTTGCTGTTCCTGTTACAAAACTTGATCCTAAAATGGCAAAAATAGAAAAACTTGAAGATTTACCTGAAATTACTTTAAATCAAATTAAACATTTTTTCGAAACATACAAAGACTTAGAACCTGGAAAATGGGTTAAAGTTACTGGCTTTGCAGGAAAAGAAAAAGCGATTGAATTTATAAACAAAGCAATAGAAAATTATAATAAATAAAAGGCTTTTTGCCTTTTAAAAACTTAATTTATAAAAAAGCCCTAAATATTGATTTCTTGTATAACTTTCTGGCTCAAAAATAGGAATATTTTTATTATCTAATTTTAGATTAACATAATCAGAAGCATTTATATGCCAAAAATCATATTTATAAAACATTCCAAAAGAAGAATGTTTATTTATTTTATATCCTATACCAACTTTTCCCATATAACCGTCTGTAGTTCCTAAATCTATTAAAGGATTGTTTCCTAAATAAATTTTTAATTTTGGATTTAAAGCATATTGATATTGAAAAAGTAAATTTAATGTGAATTTATTCATTAAAAAATTATATTTAAAACCTGTTGCTAAATAATTCCAATAATATTGTTCATCATAATCTCCTGAGACATTTGAATATCCTCTATTCCAAAATCTATATCCAATACTAAAAAAATATGGATAAAAAGCTATTCCTCCATCAATATTATATAAATAAGAATTATTGACTTTTGCCCTTAAAGAAATTCCATTTTGATAACTACCATCATATGTTTTAGTTCCTGTAGAATATTCAGTATTTATTATTAATGTTAAATAATTCAACTTTTTTTCATAGTTAATTGCAACACCATACATATCGCCGAAATTATTATAATCTTTATCAATAACATTC
>CAZIBT010000113.1:0-3334 GCA_964537435.1 uncultured Nautiliales bacterium
GTAATTTTGATTATCATCGTAACTCCTTGGTTGTAATTTTAACATAAAGGTGTAAAAATTGGATTTATATAATTTGGATATTGAAAGAGGAATATTAAGTGCAATATTTTTTGATGGGAAAATTTATGAGGAAATAGCAGCTATACTTAAACCTGGTGATTTTTATCTTCCTTTTCATCAGTATTTGTTTGAAACAATGGAAGAGTTATACAAAAAAGATTTGCCAATAGACGAAATTTTTTTAAAGGATGCTTTGAAGAAAAAAAACAGATATGATGAAGAACTTTTTTTAGAAATTTTGGGAACTGCACCTATTGAAGCTGTTGAAATTTATGCAAAAGAACTTAAAGATTTGGCTACAAAAAGAGAGCTTATACATCTCTCAAATGAAATAAAAAAGATTGTTTTGGAAGGTGATAAAAAAGCTGATGAGGAAGTTGAAGAAATTCAAAGTAGGCTTTTTTCTATTGCAACTTCTAATTTAACGGGAGATTTTCAAAATTCATTAACGGTTGTCAAAAACACGCTTGAATTTATAAAAAAACAAGCAGCCAAAAAAAATAAAATTGTAACGGGACTTGATACTGGATTTATAGAACTAAACAGAATTACGAGCGGGTTTGGTGAAGGTGATTTGATAATTATTGCCGCTAGACCTTCAATGGGAAAAACGGCTTTTGCTCTTAATTTAGCGCTTAATTCCTTAAAACAGGACAAAGGTGTTGCAATATTCTCTCTTGAAATGCCGGCTGAACAACTTATGCTTAGAATGCTAAGTGCTGCTGGAAAAATTCCTTTGCAGGATATAAGAAGAGGAAATTTAAATGAAGATGAATGGAGCAAATTAACGGCAATTTCTGATGAGCTATGTGAAAAACCCCTTTTTGTTGATGATGAAGGAAATATCAATATTCATACAATTAGAGCAAAACTCAGAAAACTAAAAGCTCAAAATCCAAATTTGTCTTTGGCAATAATTGATTATTTACAATTAATTACATCTGATTTGAAAGAAAGGCATTTAGCTATTGCGGAAATAAGTAGAAGCCTTAAACTTTTAGCAAGAGAGCTTCAAATACCAATTATTGCACTTTCTCAGTTAAATAGGGCACTTGAGAGTAGACCTAATAAAAGACCAATGCTTAGTGATTTAAGAGAATCCGGAGCAATTGAGCAGGATGCAGATGTAATTATGTTTATATATAGAGATGATGTCTATAAGGCTATGGAAGCTAAACAAAAACAAAAAGAAGCACTTGAAAAAGGTAAAAAAGAGTATGTTGAGTTTAAAGAAAAAGAGGTTGAAGATGCCGAAATTATAATAGGCAAGCAAAGAAATGGACCAACAGGCACAGTAGAGATGCTGTTTCATAAAAAATATACTCTTTTTACAGACAAAGTTAGCGAAGTTAAAGAAATTGAACCGACCCCGGCTCATATGGAAATGCCAAATATTTAAATTTAAAATGGAAAATGAAAAATTAAAATTATTTATTCTATTTTTATTTTTAGCCTTTATTGTAAGAATTCAGCTCTCTTTTTTGAATTACATAAATTTTATTAATAAACCTGTAAAAAAATTGAATGTAAAAGTAATAAATCAATATAAAAAGAAAAATTATTTTGTTCTAAAATTTAAAAATAATGAAGTTTCTTTTTATACTACTTCAAGAGATTATCTAAAAGATTTATTAAATGAAAATTTATCTCTGAAAATTTTGACAAAAAACATATCTTTTTTAGGGTTTTTGACGAAATTTTATGCAATTAGCTATGATTTAAAATTAAAAGAGCCTTCTTTTTTGGACAAATGGATAGAAAAACAGCATAAAGATAAAAAGTTTGCAAATTTATATAAAGCTTTGTTTTTAGGGGAGGCAATTGATAATAAAACAAGGCAGGAATTAAGCACGCTTGGAATTTCCCATCTTTTTGCCCTTAGCGGTTTTCACCTTGGATTTATCTCTTTTTTATTGTTTTTAATTTTTTCTCCTATTTATAATTTTTTTCATCAGAAATTTCCATATAAAAACAAATTTTTTGATTTGGGAATATTGGTTTTTACAATTGAATTTTTATATCTTTATATAACATCTTTCCCGCCTTCTCTTATAAGGTCTTATGTTATGGAGATAATTTTGTTTTTATTTGCATATAATCTTCAAAATATTTTTTCTTTGAAAATTTTATTTTTGACAATAATTTTTTCTTTTTTGATATTTTTTACGAAAATTTTTTCAATAGGATTTTTTTTGAGTATTTTAGGGGTATTTTATATAATGCTCTTTTTTAGATATTTTCAGCCTAATTTGAAAAATACGGTTTTTATGAATTTTTTTGTTTTTTTTATGATGTTTGTTTATTCGCATGTTTTTTTTGGAAATATGAATATATATCAGCTTTTTTCTCCAGTTGCAACACTGCTGTTTATTCTGTTTTATCCTTTGGCTTTTTTACTTCATATACTTGGGATAGGGGGAATTTTGGATAATTTTTTAGGATTTTACTTGCATTTTGGAGATAATTTTCATATTTATAAAATTTCTTTATGGATTGGTATTTTGTTTTTTGGATTTAGTTTAGTTGCTTTTTATAAAAGATGGGCTTTTTATGGTATAAATATATTAGCATTTAGTCTGCTTGTAGGAGGATTATTTGGATAAATTAAATTTTAATGATGTAAAAGAGTATAAGGAATATTTTTCTAAACTTATAGAAAAAGAACGTTTGGCTGAAAAAGAGTTTCATTTGAATGAAATAAAAAGATTAAGCGGAGTTGAAAGACAAAAAAGAGGAAGAGCGATACTTGGTCTTAAAATGAAATATGTTGGAGAGTTTTTGGATTTTAAAATATATAGATTTAACAGAAATAATATGCCAGAACATCAAATAAAGGTAGGGGATATTGTTTTGATAAGCAGGGGTGAGCCTCTTAAATTTAATCAGGAAGCAACTGTAAGCTTAGTTGGGAGAAATTTTATTGAAGTCTATTCAAAAGAGCCGATTTTCCGTTCAAAATTATATAGACTGGATTTGTTTGTAAATGATATTACATTTAAAAGAATGTTAAAAGCGCTTGAAGAATTGGAAAATGGAAAATGGAAAATGGAAAATGGAGTGGAAATACTTCTTGGGAAAAAAGAGCCAAAAATAATAAAAGTCAGTGAAAAAAGTGAAATTTTAAATGAATTTCAAAATATAGCGCTTAGCAAATCTATAAATTCAGAAGTTTTTTTAATTCACGGGCCTCCGGGGACTGGTAAAACTACTACGTTAGCCGAGGTTATAAAAAAACATATAGGCAAAAAACTTTTAGTAACGGCAGATTCAAATG
>CAZIBT010000114.1:0-3319 GCA_964537435.1 uncultured Nautiliales bacterium
AAAGTTAAAAATCATCCAGAAAACTTAGAATTATCAAAAGGCAAACTAATTATTAAGGAAAACCAAAATGCTAACAGCACTTAAAGACGTCGGGGAGCTACTCTTAAAAAAGGAAAACAAGTCAGAGATTGATATTCTACTTGAAGATCCTGATAGCAATGGGACATACAAAATTGTTTGGGCTTTGGAGTTTGATAAGGATTTTAATTTTAAAAGAATTTCTGTTGAAGAGTTTAAGGGAGAAAATCCCTATTTATACTTATATAAAAGAGCCTCAGGCTCAAACGCTCCAGATTTTTCTCCGACTTCAAGAATCACAGAGGCAGAAAAAACTTTTACGAAAAAACTTCTAAGATGGCTTGAAAATCGCAAAGATATCTCAGAAATCAAAAAGATTTACGAAGAACTCAGTAAAAACAAAGAAAACGTAATAAAACAGCTTAAAGAGTTAGATGTTCAAACGAAAGACGGTAAAATTTTGACGCTTAAAATTGATGGGAAGTACCTTTATGAAACTCAAAATCCTGACTTTAAAAAGATTTTGTTGGAAGATTATTTAGCGAAAATTAGAGAAGTTTCTAAAAAAGATGCTATTTGTAGTGTTTGCGGTGAGAAAAAAGATGAAGTCTTTACCACTTCATTAATTTATAAATTTTACACCCTCGATAAAGAGTGCTACATAACATCAGGTTTCAACAAAGATGACGCATGGAAAAACTTCCCAATATGTAAAGACTGCTTTATAAAGATAGATTACGGCAAAAAATATGTTGAAAATAATTTAAAGTTTAAGTTCTACGGGAAGCAGTATTACTTAATTCCAAAACTTGTCTTAAACACACCAAAAGCCCTTGAAGAAATAAACGAAATCCTATCTATGGAAGCAGGGAAGCTCGCCCTCTCAAAAGAAAAAAGGGCAACTTTAACAGATGACGAAAATGAGATTTTGGATATTTTGAAAGACTACAAGGATGTAGTTAGCTTTTATTTCTTGTTTTTAAAAGGTGGTGGAAAAGCAGATAGTGATAAAATATTGCTTCTGATTGAAGATGTTTTGCCTTCCAGGATTCACAAAATTTTTGATGTAAAAACCGAAGTTGACATGATTTTTGAGCAGGATTATAACTTTGGAAGATTAGTAAAATTCCTTAATGAATTTGACAAAACACTTTTTGAAGTAGTTGACAAAATTTTTAGAGAAGGGAAGATTAATTTCAAAAATTTACTACAAATTTTCAATAGAACAATAAGAGAAAAGTTTTATTCATCTTTTAAAGAAAGTAATAAAAAGGGAGGAAACAAGAAATATGATTTCTACTCTACCGTAATAGATGCACTTATGAATGTTAGATTTTTAGAAAAACTTGAGTTAATAAATAAAGAGGTAAAAACTATGGAAGAATCAAAGTTTGAAAAAGTTTATGAAAGAATAGGCAAGTCTCTAAACAAACAGGCAAAAAGGGGAATATTCCTGCTTGGAGCATTGACGCAGATGCTTCTCAATATTCAGGGGCAGGAAAGGGAAAGTACGCCATTTTTCAAAAATCTAAAAGGCTTAAAAATGAATGAAGAAGACATAAAAGGATTGCTTCCAAAGGTTATAAATAAGCTAATGGAATATGACAAATACGATAAAGGAAAGAAAGAACTTGCAGAAAAAATTGCAAAAAATCTCCTATCTCAAGAAAAATTTGGTTTAAGTATTAACGAAATTAACTTTTACTTTGCCTGCGGAATGGCTTTATCAAAAGAAGTTGCTGATACGGTTTATATAAATGAAAAAAGTCAAACGAACTAAAAATTATTTAAGAGGTGATAAAAATGAGTGAAGTTATCAAAAACAGAAGGGAGTATCTATTTTTATACGATGTATCTTTTGCAAATCCCAACGGCGACCCAAATGACGAAAACAAGCCAAGGATAGACGAAGAAACAGGCAAAAATATAGTTACAGATGTTAGACTTAAACGAACCATTAGAGACTATCTGAAGGATTTTGAAGGATTAGAGATATTTGTCAAGGAAATTTCAGACGAAAAAGGGAATATTCAAGATGCAAAGGCAAGGGCAAAAGATTTTGAAAATAAGGCTGAAAAAATATTAAAAGAATGTATAGATGTTCGTCTTTTTGGTGGAACTATTCCGATAACAACAGGAAAAAGTAAAGACAGTTCAATTACCTACACAGGTCCCGTTCAGTTCAATATGGGGCAGTCTCTCCATAGAGTGAAACTTGAATTTATCAAGGGAACGGGAGCTTTTGCTTCAGGTTCAGGAAAAGAGCAGAAAACATTCAGGGAAGAATGGATACTCCCTTACTCATTGATTGCCTTTCACGGAGTGGCAAACGAAAATGCAGCCACAGACACAGGGTTAACGGATAAAGATTTAGCATATCTCAGAAAAGCAATGTGGGAAGGAACAAAAAATCTAATAACCCGCTCCAAAAATGAGCAATTACCAAGGCTACTAATAGAAATTGTTTACAAAGATGGTGTTCACTCACACATCGGAGAACTTTACAGATACATAAAAATAGAAGGTGATAAAAACGACGAAGAACTAAGAAGCACTGATGATTTTGTTTTGAATATTGATAAACTTTTAGAGGTTTTAGAAAAAGAAACAGATAAAATAGAAAAAGTGCTTTATAAGAAAGACAGAAATTTAAAATTAAACAAAGATTTAAGCTCTGATAAAGTTCAATTCGAAATGACGAGCATTTAGAGGATAGAAATGTCTAAAAAAACCTTAGTCTTTAACATTTGGGGAGAGTTTGGGCATTTTAAGAAATTTTATACAACATCTTCACCTTTAACTTTTTCTGTTCCGCCCCCGACAGCAATTTATGGAATTTTGGGAGCTATTTTAGGATTACCTAAAAATGATTGTCTAAGCCATATAAATGGTAGAACAACAAAAGTGGCTATTCAAATTTTAGAACCGATTAAAAAAATAAGAATGACACTAAACTTAATAGACACAAAAAATTCAGGAAGTTTTCACCTGATAAAAACAAGGACTCAAATAAAAACAGAATTTTTAAAAAACCCAGCTTACAGACTTTTTATCAACATAAATAACAAAAACCTTTTTAATGAGCTTATTACGAAAGTAAAAAACAGAGAAAATTATTACACAGTTTCTTTGGGGCTTGCTAATTTGCTTGCAAACTTTTCTTATGTCGGCGTAGAAGAAGCACAGCCTTTAGATATATCTGACAAAGTTGATACTGCTATACTTTCAGAAAATATTGAAGAGATAGAAGTAAAAGAAGGCAAAAAATATTTCAAAGAAAAACTTCCAATAGATATGAACC
>CAZIBT010000115.1:0-3303 GCA_964537435.1 uncultured Nautiliales bacterium
TATTTCTTTAATTTTAATAATATTAATTGTAAATTATTTTTTAACCCCTTATCTTGAAATTTTGGAAAAAGTTAAGATATCCACTGAAAAAATTTTAAACGGTAATTTCAAATATAAAATTAACACAAAATTAAAAGGTGAAGCAAAAGAATTTGTTGATTCGTATAATGATTTTATAAATAAACTAGATGATTCTTTTGGAGTTATCGAAAAAAAATATACTTCTTTAATAGAAAAATCCCCCGGCAAAAATCCATTAGTAGATGCCAAAGAGACAATAGAACAACTAGCCGATATATTTAAATTTAAAAGAATTATAGAAGATGACTTAAACGAACAAATAATTCTAAAAAGGATTTTAATAGTTATAAAAAAATTTGATATTAAACATTACGCCCTTATAGGTATTGATAATAATGAAAAAAAAGTGTTTTTCTCACAAAACGAAGGAGATATATGTTGCACTATGACAGAAAACCCGCTTGAATGCAGGGCATACAGATTAAAACATCCAATAGATTCCAGAGATTATGAAAATTTATGCTCTTTTCACACATGCAATAATGAATATTACTGTATTCCTTTTAGCGTAGAAGGCAATTTCACAGGAATACTTAAAATTATGTATGAAAAAGAAAATGACAATATATTAAAAAACATTCCTTATATCAAAGCCTATTTAAAAGAAACCTCTTCAATAATTGAATCTAAATATACACTAGAATTACTTAAAAAACAAAGCATTAAAGACCCTCTTACTACATTATACAATAGAAGATATATGGAAGAAATTTTGCCACAAATATTTGCTTCTGCCAAAAGAAGAAATTCTAAAATAGGCTTTTTGATGATAGATATTGATTATTTCAAAAAAATAAATGATACTTATGGACATGATGCGGGAGATAAGGTATTGCAAACAGTAAGCAGTATTATTTTAAATTCTATTAGAGAATCAGACATAGCAGTCAGGTTTGGTGGTGAGGAATTTTTAATAATTTTAAGTGATTTAAATTCAAAAGAAGATTTATTAAAAATAGCCGAAAAAATTAGGCAAAAAGTGGAAAAAACAAAATTCAATACCGGAAAAGAAATCATCAAAAAAACAATAAGTATTGGGGCTTCTTTATTCCCTGATGATTGTCAAAAAACTTGGGAATGTATAAAATTTGCAGATTTGGCTCTTTATAAAGCAAAAAACAGTGGTAGAAACAGGGTAGTTGCTTTTGATGAAAAATTAAAAAAAGAAGCAAATTATTGAGTGAATGGGTTAATGAGTAAATGAGTAAATGGGTAGATGAGTAAACGTGCTAATAGGAAAATATGTATTTGATTGAAAAGTTTTAAATTTTAATTTTGTGTTTTCAATTTTCCATTCTTTGATGGGCATTTGTTTTTTGTAGGAGGTGCAAATTCTATTAAATCCTCTGTTGATTTAATTTTTTTTGGCAAATTTTCAAGAGATTTCAAAAACACTCTTGCAGTTGTTTTAGCATCTCCCAAAGCTCTATGAGATTCTTCAAAAGGCAAATTAAGCTCTTCTTTTAAATATTTAAGCCCATAGCGCTCTGCTTTTATGGTTTTTTGAGCAAGTGTTATAGTGCAAAGGTTTCTGTTTAATAAATTCCCAAGACCTTCTTTTTCGTATTGTCTGTTTAAAAAATTAAAATCAAAATCAGCTGCGTGTGCAACAAATACACTCTCTCCTAAAAAAAGCCTAAATTTTTCCAAAATTTCTTTTTGGGATTTTTGATTTTTTAACATTTTTTGATTTATCCCGGTTACTTTTGTTACATATTTAGGCACATCATCCGCATAAATTAATGATGAGAACTCATCTATTATTTTTCTTTTTTTTATTTTTACAGCCCCTATTTCTATTGCCTGACCAATATTGGGCTTTGAATTATTAACTTCTAAATCCACTACACAATAAGTATATTCATAAAAAGGAATCAAAACTGTTTTTAAAATAACTTTATCTTTATATATCGTTAATGGCAAACCCTGAAATTTTAAAATATTAAAAAGAGAATCAAAATCAAATCCCGGATAAAAGGGCGAAAAAAGCTTTAAAAACTTATCTTTACTTACACCTTTTTTCAGTTTTGTAATAGCAAAATTCATTATACATCTTTTTTATGGAATTATAACGAAAAATTATTGGAAAATTTTTATTAATTAATATGTTTTTGCTATTGTAAAAAGAGATTAAACTTGCTATAATATGCTAAATTTTTTAAAAAGGACAAAAATGGTATTAGTTATGAAAGTCGGTGCCAGTAAAGAAGAAATCGATAAAACTATTAATCAAATTAAAGCATGGGGACATGAGGTTAGTTTGGCACCCGGAGAAAAACAAGTAGTAATTGGAATAATAGGTGATAAAACAGATCTTTCCGGAAGACCGCTTAGCACGCTCCCTGGAGTTGCAAAAGTATTGGAAGTTTCTGCTCCGTTTAAAAGAGCAAGCAGACAATTTCATCCAGAAGATAGCGTTTTTGATATTGAAGGTGTTAAAGTCGGAGGCGGAAACAGAGTAATTATAGCAGGACCATGCAGCGTAGATACAATTGAAAATGTAGTATATCTTGCAAAAGTGGCAAAAGAAAACGGCGCTCATATGCTAAGAGGTGGTGCATATAAACCAAGAACCTCTCCTTATTCATTCCAAGGACACGGAATTGATGGGCTTAAAATGTTAGCCGAAGCAAAAAAAGAAACAGGGCTTCCTATTGTAACAGAACTTATGAGTATAAATGATATTGATGTTGTTTATAAATATGCAGATGTTATTCAAATAGGTGCTAGAAATATGCAAAATTTCCCTTTACTTAAAGAAATAGGAAAACTTGATAAACCTGTTATTCTTAAAAACGGAATAGCTTCAACTGTAAAAGAACATTTAATGAGTGCTGAATATATTATGAGTGAGGGAAATGAAAAAGTAATTCTTTGTCTTAGAGGGACAAGAACATACGAGCCAAGCATAAGAAATACAATAGATTTGACACTAATTCCTATTATGCAAAAAATGACCCACTTACCTATTATTGTAGATCCTAGCCATGCAGCAGGAAAAAGAGAATTTGTAAGCGCACTTGCTTATGCAGGAATAGCAGCAGGGGCAGATGGGCTTATTGTTGAAATACATAACTGTCCTAAAGAAGCTTTGAGCGACGGAGACCAAGCATTATTGCCAAGAGATTTCGAATTTTTAATGAAAAAATTAAAAGAGCTTAAACCTTGGAACCAAAAAGAGTGGTGGGAATTTGATAAACAAAAAGAGACAGACTGCATAAA
>CAZIBT010000116.1:0-3302 GCA_964537435.1 uncultured Nautiliales bacterium
ATGGAGTTTGCTTGAGTGTAACTAAAATATATCCTGATGGATTTGAAGTAGAACTCTCCACCGAAACACAAAACATAATACCTCTTGAAAATTACCAAACAGGTAAATATGTCCATTTGGAAGAGGCTTTAAAATTTGGAGATAAAATTGATGGACATTTAATTCAAGGGCATGTGGATGCCATTGGCGAAATTTTGGAAATTAAAAAAAACAAAAACTCTTACGATTTAATTATAAAAACTGCTCCTGAGATTATGAAATATATTGCCCCTAAGGGAAGTATCGCAATTGATGGAGTAAGTCTTACGGTAAATGATGTTTATTCGGACAGATTCAGACTCACAATCATTCCCCACACGTTTGAAAACACTATATTTAAATATTATAAAATTCATCAAAAAGTAAATATAGAAACGGATATGTTTGCAAGATATATTTATCATATGTTTAAAGAAAAAAAAGAGGATATCAATAATAAAATACTTGCGTGGTGGTAATTAATATAAACTTAAATTTTCCTTAATGTATATTTCACTTCAAAAAGCTACAATGTTAAAAACTTTTAAGGAGTGCGGATGAAAAGATTACTGTGCATACTAGGACTTAGCATTGCCCTTTTTGCAGGAAATATCAATTTAAAAGTAGATAATTCAAACTTGCACAGAATTTCTCCAAATCAAAACGGAGAAGTTCTTTCTTTTGCACCTATTGTAAAAAAAGTAATTCCAAGTGTTGTAAACATCTCAACAGTAAAAATAGTTGAGATTAAATTCCCAGAACAATTTAGAAGGTTTTTTAACGATCCTTTTTTTCAAAGATTTTTCGGTCCGTTCGGATATAATAACAATAAACCTCAAAAAAGAAAAGAATACGCACTTGGAAGTGGAGTTATACTTTCCAAAAACGGTTATATTGTTACAAACTACCATGTTGTAAGCGGTGCTACAAAAATTATCGTAAAAACAATTAACGGTAAAGAATACAAAGCAAAACTAATAGGCACAGATCCTAAAACAGATTTGGCAGTTATTAAAATAAATGCAAAAAATTTAAAGCCTATTACAATAGCAAATTCCGATAAATTGCAAGTAGGAGATTTGGTTTTGGCAATAGGTAATCCTTTTGGACTTAGAGAAAGTGTAACAGCTGGTATTGTTAGTGCTTTAAATAGAACATCTATTGGATTAAATGATTATGAAGATTTCATTCAAACAGATGCAGCAATTAATCCTGGAAACAGCGGCGGAGCTCTTGTCGATATGAAAGGTAGATTAGTCGGAATTAATTCTGCAATTCTTACCAAAAGCGGAGGGAATAACGGTATAGGATTTGCAATTCCAAGTAATATGGTTAAATTTGTTGTAACATCACTTATTACAAAAGGAAAAGTTGTTAGGGGATATTTAGGTGTTATGATTAGTAATATTGATGCAAGCAAAGCCAAACTTTACGGAATAGACCATGGTGTTTTGATAAATAATGTCCAACCTCATTCGGCTGCCAGTAAAGCTGGGCTAAAACCTGGAGATATTATAGTCGCCGTTAATGGGGAAAAAGTAAATAATGCAGGTGAGCTTAGAGATAAAATAGCATTTAAAGGTGCTGGAGCGGAAGTTGTCTTAACTGTTTATAGAAATGGAAAATTTATAAAAATAAAAGCAAAACTCGGTGCCCTTAAAACACAAGAACTTAAAATTAAAAATATTAAAACATTAAAAGGTGTTATTTTAAAACAAAAAGATCATAAAGTAATAATTGCAAAAATTAAACCTAACAGTTATGCAGCAATGATCGGACTTAAAAAAGGTGATATTATTTTGAAAGTTAAAACAATCAAAACAGGTAAATGGATAGAAATATATTCAATAGATGAACTTACAAAATTATTAAAAGGACTTGAAAGAGGAGACGCCTTAATTGAAGTTCAAAGAAAAAACGAAATTTTCATAACCCAGCTTTAATATGAAAATACTTTTGGCCCCGAGTGAAAGAAAAACACTTGGAGGTTCTTTGCCTCCCATAAATAAAAACTCTTTCCTTTTTCCACAAATTTACGAAAAACGCATTGAAATTATTAAAAAATACGATCAATTTCTAAAAATAACAAAAGATATTAAAAATTTCGGAGAAGATAAAAGTTCTGTTTTTACCAGACCCACAACAAAAGCGATTTTAAGATATAGTGGTGTTGCATTTGATTATATGAATTATAATTCTCTTGATAAATCTTCTCAAGAATGGATTAATGAGAATGTCTTTATTTTTTCCAATCTTTTTGGTGTAATCAGCGCAAATGACAAAATTCCTAACTATACCCTCAAACAAGGCAGCAAACCCGGATTTGACATCTATAAAGCACACAAAGATATTTATACTACCATTTTAGATGAAATAAATAAAAAAGAAATTTTTATAGATTTAAGGGCAAAATTTTATGAAAAAATATATAAACCTAAAAATTATATAACTTTCAAATTTATAAAAGAAGGTAAAGTTGTAAGCCATTTTGCAAAAGCATACAGAGGACTTCTTACAAGATTTATCGCAATACACAAACCTAAAAATATTGACGAACTTTTAAAAATAGAGTTTCCAAATGTAAAAATTATTGAAATTATTGAGAAAAAAGGAAATAGAGAAATTATTTGTGAAATTATTTAATTATGACATAGAGGATATTGTTTGGCTTTATTAAAAATTTCTTTAATAACACTTGAATTATTTATTTTTTTCATTAATTCATATGCATAATCGCTACTTCTAGGCGTATTGCAAAGTGCTGCTCTAAATGTATACAAAAGAGCTTTTTGATTATCTTTTATCGATTTTGCATACGCTAATAAAACGGCTCCAATATTATATTTTAAAGATTTTTCAAGATATATTTTATTATTGGTAAGCTTATAAAGCAAATAATACCCTTTTGGATTTGCTGATAAATCTATTTTTTTCAAAATATTCAAAGCCAATTTGTTTTGATTATTATTAACATAAAAATTAGCCAAAATAATTTTTGCTACTTTAATATTGTGTTTAATTGCCTCTTTTAAATTATTTACGATTAAATTATAATTATCATTAGCCAAATTTGTTTTTATGTATAAATTCGCAAGTTTCACATAAGCTTGATAATATCTTTCTTTCAAAGCCATCTGATAATATATTTCAGATTTTTCTGGATCCAATTCAACTACATTTCCCTGAATATACAAATCTCCCAAAAACACTAAATCTTTGGGATTTTTATATTTTTTGACATAATTGATAAAAATTTTTAAATATTTTTTGACATTATCTTTAAT
>CAZIBT010000117.1:0-3299 GCA_964537435.1 uncultured Nautiliales bacterium
CTATTATAGTTAATAAATTAGGAAAAATAAGAGGTTCAATTCAAAGATATGTAAAATTAGAATTAGTTAAAAATAAAAAATCTTTTACTGTTAAAAATTATATTGATAATCTATTTAAAAAAGTTATTTTGGAATTAAAAAAAGACAACTTAATTCTTTATAAATGTAAAAAAGAATTTTTAGAACAATTAAATCAATTAGATTATACTTGGAAGGAAATACAACGTTCCAATAATATTCAAAGAAGCATTATTCTATCTGAAATAGCATGGAAAGAAAGTAATAATTTAATTAATTATTTTGAACGTATACATAAATTAAAATTTGACAACTTAATAAAAAAAATGAATTTATTTATTTATATTTCTATTTTATTTTTAATATTCATAGCAATTATTGTATATTTTAAAATACAAAAAGGTCTGGAAATTAACATTATTACTGATAAATTAACTAATCTTTATAATAGATTATTTTTTGATAAACAATACAAATATTTAATTTTGAAATATGAAAGAAACAAAATACCTTTTAGTATGATTATTATTGATATTGATAATTTCAAAAAAATAAACGACACATACGGACACAAAAAAGGAGATTGGGCTTTAAAAGAAATAGGGAAAATTATAAAAGATTCAATTAGAAAGACAGATTTAGCTTTTAGATATGGCGGAGAAGAAATAGTAGTTTTATTGCCTGATACACCTTTAAAAGAAGCTAAATTTATTGCAGATAGAATTAGAATAAAAATTTCTGAAACAATTAAAATTAATGATAATCCTATAACCATAAGTGCTGGAGTTGGTGAGTATAATGGTGAAAATATGCAAGAATTTTTCAAAAAAGTAGATAAAGCTCTCTATTTAGCTAAAAAAGCAGGAAAAAATAGAATATTTACTTCTTAAAAATTAACTATTTTTCTTTATTTCCCTTATAACATATATACTTGCAATAATTATAACACCTCCGAGTAAAATCAAACTTCCATAAACTACGCTTTTGTGTGCTTTATCCCCTGTGCCAAAAATATATCCTACCATTAACATAAATCCAACCCATATTAAGTTAGCACTGAACGTGAGAGGTATAAACCATTTTAAAGGCATATGTGAAAGTCCAGCTGGAATGGAAATATATTGCCCAAGTCCTGGTGTTAAAGGCGCTAAAAAAGCAGAAATTTTCCCGTGATTATTCCAAAATTTATTAACTTTTTTTATAACGGGTTTATCTTTTAAAAGTTTATTTACAAGAAATTTAGCTAAATAATAATTAATTAAAGCCCCGCTTAACGAACCAAGTGCACCGCTAAACCATAAAAGCAATAAACTTTTTTTACCAATTGCAGCTAGATAGCCGCTTGGTAGCAAAACCAATTCGCTTGGAACAGGAATAAATGTCCCAACTAAAACCATATATAAATAAACTCCAAAATATCCTATCGAATCAGCAAAATTAACTAATAATTGAATTAAATGATGCAACATTTTTTTCCTTACAAATCAAACTCAGCCACAACCGGCACTGATCAGAGGGAGTTGGTTTTCTTTTTCTTCTAATTGAAGTTAAAATTTCAACATCCTTAAAATTTTTGAAAAGTTCTTTTGTAACCAAAATATAATCAAGTCTTAAACCTTCGTTTTTATAAACGGCCGCACCTCTATAATCATAAAAGGTAAAAACTTTTTCATTTTTAAATTTTTCCCTTATTATATCAATAAATCCCATATCCAAAAATTTTGAAATTATAGCTCTCTCTTCTGGTAAATGCGTAACTTCACCCTCCCAAATTTCCTCATCCCACACATCAAGGGAAGTGTGTGAAATGTTAAAATCTCCACAAATTAAAAACTTTTCTTTTGACAAATCAAAATTTTTTATAAATTCAAATAATTTATTATAAAAATATATCTTATATTCAAACTTATCCCCATAATTATCACCAAGAGGCGCATAAATATTAATTATATGAACTCCATTTATCAAAGCATAAACAAATCTAGGTTCATTAAGTTCCCCTTCAAATCCAATTTGTTTATTTTCAATAGGATATTTAGAACAAATGGCAACTCCATGAAGTTTTTTCTGTCCGTGAATGATACACTGCATATCAGGATTTATTAAAGGAAAATCTTTATTTTCAACCTTGATCTCCTGCATACATAGGACATCTACAGAATAATCATTAATTAAATTTTGAACTATCTCGAGCCTACTTCTTATTGAATTTACGTTAAATGTGCATACTTTCATCTTATTTTTCCATTCTCCATTTTACATTTTCCATTTAATTAAAGTCCCATTTTTCCTGGATTAAGAATCCCATTTGGATCAAAAGCATTTTTTATTCTTTTAAATAAATTAAGCTCAGCTTCGCTAAAAGCAAGTTTCATAAAAGGAGCTTTACTAAGCCCTATTCCATGCTCTCCACTTAACGTTCCCCCAATATTTACAACAAATTTAAACACTTCTTCAACAGCGTTATATCCTCTTTTTAATTCATCTTCATTTTTTCCATCAACCATTATATTAACATGTATATTTCCATCCCCAGCATGCCCGAAACAAGGGATTTTAACCGAATATTTTTCCCCTATTTCATAAATTCCTTTTAAAGCCTCTGGCAGTTTACTTCTAGGAACAGAAATATCTTCATTTAATTTTTTATTGCCGTAAATCGTAATAGACTGACTTGCATTTCTTCTTGCAAACCAAATTTCATCCCTTTTTTCTTTTTCACTTGCCACAATAAACTGCTGAGAATTGTTTTCCTCAAAAGATTTTTTTAATATATTAAGCTGATAATCAATCTCTTCTTCAACATTACCATCAACATCACCTATTAAAAGCGCTCCAGCATTATCAGGAAGGTTAACACCCAATTTTTCCTTTAAAGCTTTTACAACCAAAGAATCCATAAATTCCATAGCTACCGGCACAGCTCCGCTTGCCAAAGATTTATAAACAGCATTCATAGCATCTTCTACGTTTTCAAAAATTCCCATATATGTTTTGGCAAGTTTTGGTTTTGGGAGAAGTTTAAGTGTAATTTCCGTAATAACCGCTAATGTTCCCTCACTTGCTATTAAAATTCCAGCAACATTATATCCGGCAACATCCTTTATTGTTCTTTTACCAGCCCTTATAATTTCACCATTAGCAAGCACGGCTCTTAGACAAACAACATAATCTTTTGTAAGTCCGTATTTTGCCGCTCTCATTCCTCCAGCATTTTCAGCTACATTACCTCCAATTGTTGAATAGTCCATACTTGCCGGGTCAGGCGGATAAAAAAGTCC
>CAZIBT010000118.1:0-3239 GCA_964537435.1 uncultured Nautiliales bacterium
AACAATTTCTACAAGAAGTTTTATAAGCCATTATGACAAATGGCAAATAGATAATAACTTAATGGTTTGGACAAATAACGAAAAAGAATTGTTAAATTATATTAATTTAGCATATGAAAAAAAATTAAAACCAAATACCAAAATAATAGAAAAAATGAATGTTAATTTAAATAATATTATTAAAAATTTATACTGATTATTTATATCTATAAGTAATTCTACCTTTATCAAGACTATAAGGATTTATTTCAACTTTTACTTTATCTCCGGGAACTATCTTAATATAATTCATTCTGATTTTTCCGCTAATATGACATAAAACTTCTTTGTTTAATCCATCTAATTGAACTTTAAAAAGGGCATTTGGCAATGCTTCTGTAACTGTGCCTTCTACTTCCAAAACGTCTTTTGCCATTTAATTCTCCTGTGTTAAAATTATTGCTTTATTGTTTAAAATTGCAACTTGATGTTCATAATGAACTCCGACCTCCAAATCCTCACAATATACATCCCATCCGTTTTCAGCCAAAACCGGCTCGCCGCATTTTTGACATATCATAGGCTCAAGACAAAAAACGTGGCCATTTTTAACTTTTTCTCCCTGATTTGGTTTACCTTCTACATAATTAAGTATTTGAGGCTCTTCATGCGGTTTCCTGCCAATGCCATGACCACTGTAGCCTTTGAGAGGAACAAATCCATTAGAAGTAATATAATCTTCTATTAATTTGCTGATTTGTTTATATCTCATGCCCGGTTTTATATTTTTAATCGCATGATAAAGTGCACCTTTTGCAACATCTATCATTTTTTGATATTTTTCATCTATTTTACCAATTCCAATGGTAATTGCGGCATCTCCATACCAACCGTCTATTTCTACTCCAACATCAAATCCAACAACTTCACCTTCTTTTAAAGGTTTATCATCTGGTATTCCGTGAATTACTACTCCATTTCTACTTATACACACACTATTTGGAAAATCGTATAAACCTTTAAAAGCTGGTCTACCTCCATTTTCTCTTATAAAATTTTCAGCTATTTTATCAAGCTCAATAGGAGTAATGCCTGGTTTTGCATTTTCTTTTAAAAGATTTAATGTTTTGGCAACCAGTTTAGCCGGAATTTTTATTTTTTCGATTTCAGAAGGTTTTCTGATTGACACTGCCATAAATTCTCCTAAAAAATAAGGGCTTAAAGCCCTTTAACTGTTAATGTGTCATATTTTTGCATTGTAAGTTGGGCTTGTATTTTTCTCATAGTGTCAATTGCTACTTGAACTACGATCAAAACAGCCGTTCCTCCAAAATAAAAATTAATACCTATAAGTTTAACCAAAAGCCAAGGCAAAACAGTAATTAAACCCAAATATGTCGCACCCCAGAACGTAAGTCTATTGGCAACTCTATTTAAAAATTTAATAGTCTGCTCACCAGGTCTTATTCCTGGAATAAAACCTCCTTGTTTTTTAAGGTTTTCTGCAATCTCTTTTGCATTAAATACTATACTGGTATAAAAATAAGCAAAAAATATAACAAAAATAAACTCAATTATATGAAAAAGATATCCGTTAGGATTCAATAAATCTCTTATTTGAATTAATACAGGATTTTGAACACTGCTTAAAACCGTTAAAGGAAACATTAAAATAGCACTTGCAAAAATCGGAGGAATAACTCCACTTATGTTAACTTTAACAGGTATATAATTCATTATTCTTTTAAATCTATTTTGCATTAAAACTTTTTTTTGATAAGAGATAGGTATTCTCCTCTCTGCCAATTCCACATAAACGATAAAAGTAATTGTCGCAACAACAATAAACAATACAAAAAGTAAGCCAATAACACTTAACTCTCCAACATCTACCAAATTAAGAGTTCCTACAATTGCACTAGGAATTCTGCTGACAATTCCTGCAAAAATAATTAAACTAATACCATTACCTATACCCCTATCTGTAATCTGCTCACCAATCCAAACTAAAAGCATAGTTCCCGCTGTCATAGTAATTGCTGTTAATATTACAAAAGTTGTCGTATTAATCATAACAGCACTCTCGCCACCTCTGCCAGTTAGCGAAGTTAGACCCATTGCAATACCAATTGATTGAATAAAAGCAATTGCGACAGTTGAATATTTAATAATTTTTAAGTATTTTTGAAATCCTTGAGAATCTTTTTTAAGTTCGCCAAGACTAGGAAAAGTAGCAGCAAGTAATTCCATAATAATTGAAGCGGTAATATATGGCATAACTCCAAGTGCTATAATACTCATTCTTTTAACTGCATTACCGCTAAACATATTAAGCATACCGAGCGCATCATGCTGATGCATACTGAAAAAATCTTTTAATACATCTAAATTTACCCCCGGCACCGGCACATAAGCCAATACTCTATATATTAAAAGAAAGCCAAGGGTAATTAGGATTTTC
Source organism: uncultured Nautiliales bacterium (assembly GCA_964537435.1). Taxonomy (GTDB): domain Bacteria; phylum Campylobacterota; class Campylobacteria; order Campylobacterales; family Nautiliaceae; genus JALTBU01. The sequence goes on from CAZIBT010000118.1 coordinate 2,441, forward strand.
TTAGCTAATGGATTCATACCCTTACTTTCCGGAAGTAGTAATATTAGCGTCTTTTATTTTGTCTTTCAGCTCTTTTGCTTTTATGCCAATAAGTTTAACTTTTTTTGCTTTAATTTTTATAATATTTGATAATGTTTCAATAGTAATTTCATTAAGCTCGGCAATAGCTGGTATTTTATCCACATTAACAGCTTGAGGTTTTATTACTCTGCTTTTAAACCCAACTTTTGGAAGTCTTCTTTGAAGTGGAGTTTGCCCTCCTTCAAAACCTCTTTTTTGTGAATAACCGGTTCTACTTTTTTGCCCTTTTTGACCTCTAGCAGATGTTTTCCCCCATCCGCTTCCTTGTCCACGTCCTACTCTTTTTGTTTTATGTGTTGCTCCGCAAGCCGGTTTTAAATTATTAAGTGCCATTTTTAAGCCTTTTTACTTTTTATCTTTTGCAATGCTTTTAGTGTTGCATTAACAAGATTGTGAGGTTCATTTGAACCAAGTGATTTTGAAAGAATATCTTTAATTCCCACAAGTTCAAGCACAGGTCTTACTGCACCACCAGCAATAAGCCCGGTTCCCTCACTTGCAGGTTTAAGAATTATTCTTGATGCATTGAATTTTACCTCTATATCATGATTTATGGTATCTCCGTGAATACCTTCTATTCTTACTAAATTTTTAAATGCATCATCAATCGCTTTTTTAATAGCATCAGGAACTTCTTTTGCTTTACCGGTTCCAATACCAACTATTCCTTTTTTATTTCCAACAACTACTAAGGCATTAAATCTAAATCTTCTACCAC